>JADFQA010000022.1 GCA_022562055.1 Acidobacteriota bacterium
GACCAGCCGTAGCCCGTCCCGCTGTTCCGGGACCGCAGTAGCGGCGGCCTGTTGCGCCTGGTACCGACTTTCGGCGTCGTCGAGGTACGCGACGGTTTCTGCACCCGTAAAGTACCGGGGTTTATCGGTCACTGGCGACCTTCTCTTCCCGGATTCGCCGCCACGCAACTTTTCGGCGGGCCACAATTGCGTCGCACGACGGGCAGCGACCCAACTCGCAGGTACAACGATGCGGCCGGGGTGTCTTCGGGCGGTTCGGTTTAGGACTCATTGGTCGACGAGTCTTCGCCGCTCAAGAGGACCGCGAGACTTGCGCGCGGAATTCGAATGAGACGCCCGAGCCGGACGTGGCCGAGCTTGCCGGTCGAGACCAGCTCACGGATCAAGAACTCGGAAACCGAGCAGAAGCGGGCTACGTCGCGGATGGAGAGGACGGGGGGGAGGTCGTCGATTGAGGACACGGATGATGTGCTTGGAGCCATTTTTGACACTTCCTTGTGAGGACGTGTCCCAAGATTGGGCGGCTCCTGGCCCGAGACGGGCGGCCGATGCCGAGTAGCAAAGACTCGGCATGTGATTACACCTCGCGAAGGGTACAGGGGTGGCTGCTAAAGTCAACTTCATGGAAGTGAAGTGGTTTCTTGTCTTGTGCGCTGAGTGTGTGCGACGTTACGGTTTCGATCGGACCCCACCGACGTTCCGTGCCGAAGTAGAGAACTGGGGTAACGCCCGGGTCGAGGTCCGTCGCCGGTCCCGCGACGGAAAGGACCGCACTAGTTGGGTCTCACTCAACGTCACCCAAGACAGCCCCGATCACATGTTCTCGCCGGTAGTCAACTGCGATCACAACCACCGTTTCGAGGGGAGCGACCAGGAGGGGGACCTGGTGACCAGGATCGGCACTGCGATCATCGAGGCTATCAAAGTAGGTGCTTCGGTGGCGGTGATCGCGCCGAACGGTAAAGGCGCGGCGTCCGAGCGGTCGGCAATCCGCCGGGATCGAGAACGGAACACGATTCGATGAGACGCCGAGGGACGATCACCTCGAAGGCGGGCCGGTACTACGCGGTGGTCGACTTGGGCCGCGACGAGCTGAGCGGCCGACGCCGCCGACGTTGGTCGTCGGGATTCACCACCGAAGAGGAAGCGGAGGTGCAGCTGGTCAAATTCTTGCATGCGCTCGATGAGGGCGATTCCGTTGCGACGACGAAACTGACGGTCGCCACGTACCTTCGGGAGCGTTGGCTACCCATCGTGGAACCGAACCTGGCGGCCACCACCCAAAAGCTGTACCCGGTCATTGTCGATGCATACATCAACCCCCACATCGGCCACCTCCGGCTCGACCGGGTGGACGCCACCACGATAGATCTGCTGTACGTCAAGCTTCGCCGTGAGGGCTCCCGAACGGGTGGGCCGCTGGCGGCGAAGACGGTTCGCAACGTCCACGGGGTCATGTCGGCGGCCTTCTCGTTCGCGGTGAAGAAAGGACTCATCAACCGTAATCCGGTGGCGTCGGCCGAGTCACCGGAGGCGGGGAGACCGGATACGGCGACACCGTGGACGGCGGATGAGCTGCGTACTTTTCTCAACTATGTGGAGGGGGACCAGCTAGAGGCGCTGTGGTCGCTGATCGCGTTCACGGGAATGAGACGGTCGGAGGCATTGGGCCTCAGCTGGGACGAGGTGGACTTCGAGCGTGGAACGGTGGCGGTGGTCTACACCGTGGTCGACGCCGCCGGAGGGCCGGTACGGAGGCGGGGCACCAAGACCAGACGATCCCGCCGCCCGATCTCCCTCGATGGGGACACCATGAAAAAGTTGCGGGAGCATCGCCGTCGACAACTCACCGAGCGGATCGCGTGGGGAGCGGGTTATCACGATCTGGGGCTTGTCTTTTGCCGAGAGGACGGAACCATCCGGCGGCCTCCACAGGTGTCGAGACGGTTCGAGAAGCTGCGAGCAGAGTCGGGAGTGAGACGTATCACCCTTCGTGACGTGCGCCATGTGTGGGCGACGCTGGCCCTCGAGTCCGGTGTACACCCAAAGGTGGTCCAGGAGCGCTTGGGGCATTCTTCGATAGCGATGACACTCGATACCTACAGCCATGTGATCGCCGGACTCGACCAGGATGCGGCCGAAACGGTGGCCGCGGTGGTGTGGTCTTCTACCCAATCTTCTACCCAATCTTCTACCCAACTGGCCGATACTGGACGAGACGACACAGCACGGAGACGGGGAAAACCCTTATAGGACAAGGGTTTTCGATACTGGGCGGGATGAGCCGCGATAGGGTTTTTAGGTTGAGGGCCTAGTGGGAAGTATTCCCGTGGAGGTTCGAGTCCTCTTTCCGACACCAGCGGCTCTAGGTTTCACCCCTGGGTTGTCGTGCACTCATTGAGCGAACGCAGATGCGTTCGCTCAATGAGTGTCGAATTCAGAACCGGGAAACGATATCGGTGTGGAAGACCCGAGAGAGCTTGGCGAAGATGCTGGGACGATGAATCCGATGTTGAGCGCGTTGGGCTGATTCGACATCGACTCTCGCGCCAACCACATCGATGACATGCGCCGAGGTGGAGCACACCGATCAATCTCTCCGGGGCTCGGCTTCAAGTACAGGTTCTGTCTCAATCCGGCCAGCCGTCGGTCACGTCACAGCACACACGGGCAACGCGGTGCGTTGTACCAGGTGAGCAGCGTGGGAGGGTGTTGCGTTTGACAAGATCAATGGACAAGATGAGTTCACCGCCACGTTCGGTTCTGGTTCGACTACAGCAGTCGGCGTCGCCGGGTCGTTTGGTTCGACTGATATTTGGCTGCCTTGGTCGAGATCCTGAGCGGTAGCACCCGGATGGTCGGATACGACCACTACGGAACAGGCCGGACGCGCATTCCAGCACACCTAATTGCCTTCGAAAATCAGGTGTAACTCCTTGGTGAAATCTTGATGCAGCACAGCACCGGGGATCGCCTGATCCTCGCAGCGGACTCGTCGATGACCACTGTGGCCATCGAAGCGGCGCACAGGTGACCCCACTCTGTTTTGAGTTTGGCGCTGGTTTCGGGAGGTCTCGATTTTGCAGCGCGGGACAGGTTGAACGGTACGTTTCAGGTCTGCATACACCGTTCAGCCGACGGTCGAGGCTTTCGTCCAGATGGCGGTTCCGGAGGAGACCGAGCTGCTCTCGTTGTGAAGTCGCTTTACTCAGTCGATGTGCGCTACCACCTAGCTGAAATCGCAGTCCAACTGTGGGCATTCACGGCGAACTCGATAGCCTGCTGACGAGTCCTCTCACGCAGCAGAAGAAATGGCGTCTCTTATCTCCGAAGCAGAACTGATAGTCATCCCAGAAACTGGTCATGTCCCGACACTGATACGTGCCAAAGCCGTGACCGAGGGAATTATGCAACTACTCCAGCAGATAGCGCACACCCACTCTACGACTTCAGGTGAGCGCTGCAACACCACGGATGAGGTGTATCCCTAGAGATGGTTGATGGATTGGATTTCGACGATGGTGAATACTGAGCATGTGATGTCGACCGAATAGCGCGTGGTTTGTGGGGTTGGTTGCGATCCTTGGGTCCGACGCGGGTTTGCGGAGGAGAGGATAAACCGGGTGCAGGACTGGGCTGAGGTTCACTGGCTTTTCTTCCGGGAGGGTTGGCCGAAGGCGAAGATCTGCGACGATTTGGGTATGTTTCGGAACGAGGTGTCGCGGCTGCTGGGTTGTTGGAGGTTCATAGGGTTCGAGTGGCGGGCAGCGGACTCGAAGCCGGATTGAACCGGCCCGGGTCAGGTTGGCCGATACCCAAGGCCAACGTCAGGGCGATCGTCGGCGTTCAACCATGAGGTGAGAATTTGAGGGTGGAGTTGGTTGTGAATTGGACACGCACGCGTCAGTTCCGCTAGCGGAACTGTTCGCCCTATCATTTTCGGATGAGGGACAACCACCACGGCGATTACCATTTCGTTGACTACGACGGCGACTCGAGGCGGAGGCGCCTATTCAACCGCGCACGACACCTACTCGCGCACGATCATCACCATGCAGACGCTGCCTTGCTTGATACCGGTGCAGTTGGTATTCGTGCCACAAAGATCTCGTTGGTAATCCTGGGCGCCACCGCGCTGATTCAGGCTGGCATAGTCGTGATAAGCGGGTCCGTTGCCCTCTTGTCCGACACGTTGCACAACGTGACTGATGCGTTCACGGCAATTCCGTTGTGGATTGCGTTCTCCGTCGGTCGTCGAGCACCGACTCGTCGGTACACCTATGGGCTTAACCGTGCAGAGGATCTTGCCGGACTAGCGATCGTCGCAGCGATCGCTATCTCCGGTGCACTGGTGATACGGGAGTCCGTCTATCGGCTCTTTGAGCCGCGTATGCTCGATCACATCCCCTGGGTGATTGCCGCGGGTTTTATCGGTGGATTCGGGAACGAACTTGTAGCCCGGTACCGTATCCGAGTCGGCACAGCGATTTCTTCTCAAGCGCTGATAGCCGACGGTCACCATGCGCGAACTGACGCACTCACGTCCCTCGCGGTCGTAGCCGCTGGAATCGGTGCAGCCGTCAACGCCCCATGGGTCGACCCGGTTGCTGGACTCGTTGTTGCGGTGCCGATCCTGTGGTTGCTCGCCAAGTCGGGCCGGATCGTGGTGCGACGTCTGACTGATGGTGTAGAGCCGGAAATTGTTGACGAAGCGTGCGAGGCGATTCTCGCTGTTGACGGCGTTGACGGTGTCGAGGATGTCCGGGTGCGTTGGCACGGTCACCAGATTCGCGTCACGGCCTCGGTCGCTGTCGATCCCGACCTGTCCGTGACACAGGGGCATGATATAGCTCACGAGGTTGAACATGCACTCCATCATCAGTTCACGGCCTCAATCGTCGCGACCATACACATTGAACCCCGCGACCAGGCTGATCGCCACGAGATCGTCTCCCACCACGCCCGCCCGTAGCCGAATCGGCGTAGTCAGACTGCGGGGGTCGGGCTTGTGCGTTTTCCGCGGACCCACATCTCAACGCGATGTTGTGCGTCGCCAGCGACGGGTTCACGTGTTCGACAGGATCGATAGTCGGCGCTCTATCCGTGCCGACGAACCGGACGGGCTGAGAGCGGGTTTCGTACCTTCGACCATGCAGATCGCGCCTGGATATCCAGAGCTGGAACGCGAACGCGACCTCAGACTGTCTTGCACCACTATTGGGGGCTTTAGTCACCGGAGTGGCTGCAAACTCTGGAAGGCTTGCCGCCTTGTTGGCGCGGTAGTCGGCCGCCGATGCGCTTGAGGACAACTTGACTGACTAACAGGCGTCGTTGGCTGATGTCGTGCGCAATGGGGATGGCGCGTTGGTTGAGTTCGTGCTCGCGACCGCGACGTTCGGACTCTATCCGTCTTTCCCGATAGGCATCACATGACTTCAGCCCTCCGCGGAGTCTGCAAGGCCCGCTTCGGTGTTCATGTGCGTCTGTCTGACCGCAGCATCTAGGGAGAGCGCTACCCGTGCAAGATCAGGCGGCCCCATGGTCCGTTCGTCTAAACCGCGGGCGGGTGAGAGGTCAGTGAGGCGAAGACATGCCCACATGGGCACTTCTTCTTGGTATGCTGTGGGTATGAGAGGCCGACCTACGGGGTCATCGTCTGGTGAAGCGTCGAGAGTTCGGACGCTGCATCCAAACGTTTCTGGCGAACGGTCTGGTTCGAACCTAGCTATGCCGAATGGGTCTGGGGATGTCAACTCCACGGCGCACCGTCCTCCACCGCAGCCGTTGATCTCGGCGCATGTGCGGCGGCCGTGGACGTTTGTCGGTCGGCGATTCATCGAAGGTATCCCTGGAACCAAGGTCACCCGTCCTGCCGCCTGAGGACTTTGCGAATGCATGCGCGGCGAGGGGTCTTGTCGTTTAGGCGATGATGTTCGGGTCTGTATGAAACTACAGGGTGCTGGGTTGACTACGACAGCGCGATCTCCAGGACGGTTTCCAGATCCGAGGTCGGGTGGAAGGTCATATCGTTGCGGACCTCCTCGGGGATATCATCGAGATCGTCAGCGTTTCCTTGGGGGATAATGATTTCGCGCAGGCCGGCTCGATGTGCGGCCAAAACCTTCTGCTTCAACCCGCCAATGGGCAAAACTCTCCCTTGCAACGTGACCTCACCCGTCATGGCGACGCGTGTCTTGACGGTACGGTCTGTGAGCAGGCTGACCAACGCGGTCGCCATCGTGATGCCCGCAGACGGTCCGTCCTTTGGGATGGCACCTGCCGGAACATGGATGTGGATTGCACCCTTGAGGTCGTCGGGGTTGATAGCAAGTTCGGTCGCGTGCCGCCGAATGTAGGAGACCGCTATCTCTGCGGATTCCTTCATCACGTCGCCTAACTGGCCTGTCAGCGTCAATCCTGGTTCGCCGGGGACGATGCTGGCCTCGACGAAAAGAACGTCCCCGCCGGCTCCCGTAACCGCAAGGCCTGTCGCAACTCCGGGGACCGCAGTGCGCTCATCGATCTCGTTGTGATGCACCGTTGGTTTGCCGAGAAGGTCTCGGAGGTCCTCCGGGTTCACCGCTATCGGACCAGTTGCCTCACCGGTCGCGATACGTGTTGCAATCTTGCGTACGAGTTTGCCGAGCTGTCGCTCGAGGTTGCGGACACCTGCTTCTCGTGTGTAGTCGTCGACCGCGCGAGCAATCGTTTCCGCCGGGAGTTCGATCTCGTCCTTCGTGAGCCCAGAGCGCTCGATGACGCGTGGAAGCAGGTGCTTCTCAGCGATTTCCACTTTCTCGGCCTGTGTGTATCCATCGAGGTGGATCACCTCTGTACGGTCGAGCAGCGGAGCGGGAATCGTCTCGAGAACGTTTGCGGTGGCGATGAACATAACATCTGAGAGATCTAGGTCGAACTCCAGGTAGTTGTCGCGGAACGTGTGGTTCTGCTCAGGGTCGAGTACCTCGAGCAAGGCAGAAGATGGGTCTCCGCGCCAGTCATTTCCGACCTTGTCCATCTCATCGAGTAGAAACACCGGGTTCATCGAACCCGATTCGATCAGGGCACGGACAATCCTCCCCGGCCGGGCGCCAACATATGTGCGTCGGTGGCCGCGGATCTCTGCCTCGTCGCGAAGTCCGCCAAGCGCAAGCCTGACGAACTTCCTACCGAGGGCGCGAGCGACCGATTCTCCGAGGGACGTCTTGCCAACACCGGGAGGGCCAACGAGCAGCAGGATTGTCCCCATACGACGGAGCGTGGTGTCGGCGTCGAGGTTGCGGTCGTGACGGAGCTTGCGGATCGCAAGAAGTTCGATCACTCTGTCCTTAACATCTTCGATACCCGTGTGATCCTCGTCTAGTACCTCGCGGGCGGCGGTGAGATCGAGGTTGTCTTCGGTTGTTTCGCCCCACGGCAGCTCGAACGTGGTGTCAAGCCAAGTCCTGATCCATGAATGTTCCGGACTCTGCTCGCTGAGACGGTCAAGACGGTCGATTTCCCGACCGACGATGTCGGCCGCAGCTTCGGGGAGTTCGGCGTCTTCGAGCATCTTGCGGTACTCCCCGACCGTGGTTGTTTCATCCTCGCCAAGCTCGTTTCGGATCGCTTCCATCTGCTGGCGGAGGAGAAACTCCTTCTGGTTTTTGTCGATTCTCTCGGAGGCGTCTTCCCGAATGCGACGCCGCAGCGTGATCGATGCGAGTACTTCGTTCATCCATGGCAAGGCGAGCTCAAGGCGTTTGTCGACGTCCACTTCTTCGAGGAGCTGCGCTTTTTGCTGCAGATCGAGGTCGGGTGAGTACACCAAGAGATCCACGAGACGACCAGGGTCGTCGGTGGAGAGAAGCCGATCAGCAATGCCGCGCACGCCGCGCTGTTCGAGAATTTCTTCGACGACGGCGCGGAACTCGGCAGCTCGAGCGATGGTTTTCTTGCTGTGCGTTTTCGGCTCCGGAATGGTCTGCGCATCGACCCACAAGACGTCGTCCGAATCGGTTGCGCCTGCACCGATACGTGCGCGGGCGACGCCGCTCATAATCGCCGAGGTGCCGTCTCGGTCAGAGATCTCTTGCACTTCTGCAATGGTTCCGACGGACGCGTACTCACCGTCGATGAGCGGCACGAGCAGAAGTCGACCATCGGTTGCCTCTGTGGCGGCCAGTGCACGTTTCGCCGTGTCAGACTCGATGCTGACCGTGATGACCATGTGCGGGAACACGATCCCGCTGTGGAGCGGGAGAACTGGGAGGTTGGTGATGAGAACTTCAGACACGTTGGACCCTTTCGGCCGGTGCGAACATAACCGATTTTTGTTATGGCTATTCCACCTGCGCAGAAAATCTATGTATGTATCGCTCATATTATCAGCATCGGACGACATGGATGACGGTCGCGGGGGTCCCCGCGACGGTCCGGGTGCTCGGCGCTGCGGTGGCAGCTTCGGCGTTGTCGCAGCTCAGCTACAGGTGGGGTAGACGGCGCACATTCGTGCTCGGCATGGTGTTTTTCACTTTCGGTGCGGCAGTCTCTGCGTTCGCTCTATGGACCGGAAGTTTCTTGCTGCTGCTGGTCGGCATGTTTGTGATCGGCCCCGCACGTGCGGTGAACCAGCTCGCCCGTTTTGCGGCTGGCGACATGCACGCCGACGACCGTCGGGTGTCCGCTGTCAGTCTCATCGTCTGGGCGGCCACGATCGGATCCGTGATCGGGCCACGGTTGATTGGCAGGGCCGGAGCAATGGCGGAGTCGCTTGGCGCCAACGAACTCGCAGGTCCGTTCGTGATGGCAGCAGTCGGGTTCACCGTTGCCGCCGTCTACTACGCCACTACATTACGTCCCGACCCGATGGAACTGGCTATCGCGCAGAGCGGCGTTACAAGTTTCGTGGAGCGCCGCGCTTTGCGCGAGCTTATTGGCGTGCCCGCGATCCAGCTTGCGCTGGTGACGATGATGGCGTCGCAGTTTGTCATGGTGTTTGTGATGGTTATCGCTCCCGTCCACATGCGTGCGAACGGGCACAGTCTTGATGCGATTGGGTGGGTCATGATGGCGCACACTCTCGGAATGTTCGGCGTCGCCCCGATAACCGGTGCTGCGATCCGCCGGTGGGGAACCCACCGGGTCATTGCGGGAGCGGCTGTGACCCTGGCATCGGCCACGCTTGTTGCGATGTCCGCGCCGACCGCGGATATGAAGACCCTTGTCGTCGCATTGTTCCTACTCGGATTGGGGTGGAATCTGGGTTTTGTTGCGGGCAGCACCGTCATTCAAGAGGAACTCATGCTGCAGGATCGTGTGGGCATCCAGGGGATCGGCGACACGCTCACCGCGCTCGCGGCCGCGTCCGGAGCGTTTGCAACAGGGTTTGTTGCTGACTGGTGGGGATTTCGTGGCGTTTCTGCCATCGGGCTTGTGATGTCGGTCGTCCCGTTGATCGCACTCGCTCGGCACGCAAAACGTTCCATCGACCGCGTCGATCAACCGGATCGGTCTCGATCGGGTTGATCGCTCCGCTCGTTGACTACGAAGAATCGAGTCGCAGCCGCACACTCTAGGCCTATACTGCGAACGGTTCGCAACTAGCGAGTGGGTATCACGATGGCCGGAATCGCATGGGCTTTATTGGGGGCGTCGTACCTCCTCGGTTTGAGACATGGGTTCGATTGGGACCACATCGCAGCGATCACGGACATCACGAGTTCGCAGGGCGACCGTAGGCGGGCATTGTGGTTTTCGCTTCTCTACGCACTCGGGCACGGGTTTGTCGTCGTTGTGCTTGGCGTGGTTCTCATTCTCTCCGGGTTTGTCATACCGCAATCGATGGAAACGATCGTCGAACGACTCGTTGGGGCGACGCTCGTTTTCCTGGGAGTCTGGGTGTTTGTTTCGTTGGCCCGGTACGGTGCCAACTTTCGTCTACGTAGTCGGTGGATGCTGATATTTCAGTTTGCGCGTCGGATGCGGCGCCGTACTCCTGCCTGGGTGCGGCGAACATTTCTACGCGAGCAACCAGTTGAAGGCACACAGGAGGTCGACCCGGTCGACGAGCCGTTCGTCGACTACGGCGTCAAAACATCGTTCGGCGTCGGCATGCTGCACGGCATCGGCGCTGAGACACCAACTCAGGTCCTGATTTTCCTAGCGGCCGCGGACGCTGGTGGTCGAAGCATCGGGATCGCTACGCTACTTATGTTTGTCGCGGGCATCGTCACGATGAACACCTTCATTGCCATTGGAGCTACGTTTGGGTTCATCGGCGCCACACGCTCGAAGGTAATGTACGTCACGACGGTGGTTGTCGTCGGGGTTTTCAGCCTCGGCATTGGCAGCCTGTTTTTGTTCGGCGCTACTGATCTGCTACCAGTGCTGAATTAACCCTCGGCGGCTGACAGCACGAGGCTCAAGGATCGGGGCGGGATCTCTTCCGACAGGGAGATCGCGGTCGTCGTTTTGCCGACACCCTCGCTACCAAGAATATCCTGGAGGAGCGCCATGAGGTGGTCGTTCGAGCGGGCCACAACCCGACACAGGATGTCGCCAGGTCCGGCTAGGACGTGAGTCTCGAGAACTTCGGGGATCTCGCGAAGTTTGTCGATGAGATCTTTGTATGTCCCAGACTGCATCTCTACTGTCACAAACGCAGTCAACACGTACCCAAGGGTGGCCAGGTCGATGTCGGGTCCGTAACCGGTGACAACGCCATCCTGCTCAAGGCGGGCTATCCGCGCGGTTACGGTTCCTCGGGCGATTCCAAGCCTGCGCGAGATCTCGAGTGCGCCAATTCGCGGCTCACTCGCAAGCAGTCGGAGAATCGATGTGTCGATCTGATCGAGAGATCGGCACCCGTGTTGGCTAAGTTTCATCAGTTTCGCTCTTTTGGGTGTGCGAATTGTACAGCGTAGTCACGATCTGTTGTGAATGCATCGAGTGATATATATCATATTCCTTACGAGTGCACGGTGCTGCTGCGACAACATAGCGAGCGGGGGACCACGAGAGGAGCTTCCATGTCCGAAGACGTCATGCCTATTGAGGGTTACGACTACATCGAGTTCTATGTCGGCAACGCCCTGCAGGCAGCGCACTACTACGCGTCCGTGTTTGGTTTCGAGCTGTTCGCCTACAGGGGACCGGAGACTGGCCGGCGCGACAGCGTGTCGTTTGCCATGCAGCAAGACCGGCTGCGGTTCGTGCTGACCGGCGCACTTTCGTTGGATACCGAGATCGCTCACCACCACGTGGTGCACGGTGACGGGGTGCATGACGTTGCATTTCGGGTGCCGGACGCTCGAGCTGCCTTTGCAACAGCGATTCGCCGTGGCGCCACAGCACACCTTGAGCCGGTGACAGAACAAGACGACCGCGGCGAGTTCACGACGGCCGCGATCAAAACGTACGGCGAAACAATCCATACCTTTGTCGACCGCTCAAGATACGCGAACGGCGACGCGTACGGCCGCTATTTTCGACCGGGGTATGAACCACGGACGTGGAACGTCCCGCGTGCTGCAACGAACCTCAAGTACATTGACCACGTTGTCTGCAACGTTGAGCTAGGTCAAATGGACACCTGGGCCCGCTACTACGCTGACGTGATGGGGTTTACCCAACTGGCGCACTTCAACGACGAGCAGATCGGAACGCAATACACCGCACTCATGTCGAAGGTGCTGTGGGACGGTGAGGGACGAATCAAGTTGCCCATCAACGAGCCTGCGCAAGGCAAGAAGCGCTCCCAGATTCAAGAGTACCTTGACTTCTACGACGGTCCCGGCGTCCAACACATGGCGTTGGCGACGAACGATATCGTGTCAACCGTTACGGCGCTCGTACGCGCCGGTATGGAGTTCCTCACCGTGCCGATGACGTATTACGACGACCTAAGAACCCGTCTCGACTGGTCGATCATCGACCGCGACATCGACCGCCTTGCCGAGCTGGGGATCCTCGTTGACCAGGATGAGGAAGGGTATCTCTTGCAGATATTTACCAAGCCTGTTGAGGATCGCCCGACGGTGTTTTTTGAGATCATCGAACGTCATGGATCGAAGGGATTCGGGGTTGGCAACTTCAAGGCGCTGTTCGAATCCATCGAACGTGATCAAGCCCGCCGAGGGACGCTGTAGCGGTGCTGCAAGCAGCATGATGTTAAAGACCTATTGACTACGGGGGGTGGTTGCCGATACACTATGGGTGGGCGTAACAATGAGGTAGCGGGAGCGTTCTGTGTAAGCAGCGAAGGGCTGAGAGCATGGACACTCTTTCCACAGCATTAGAAGACACCACGTTTCCGCTTTCGCGGCGAGGGTATGACACTTCCGCCGTTGACAAGTTTATGGACAACCTTAAGGAGCTCGTCGCCACCCTTGAGGGCCGACTGATGTTGTCAATCAGCAAGAGCGGCAGCCTTGAGAGTCAGATGCGTACGGTCGGTGACGCCGAACACGTTGCCGAGGCGGCCTTTCTGGCCGCGGCCGACGCAAAGAGAAGGCTGCTTGCTCAGGCAGAGCGCAAGGCCGCTGAAATCATCGCCGAAGCGAACGACGCAGCAGCGCGTCTCCTTGGGGAGCCCGAAAGAGCTGTTGAACAGGCCCGGATCACGGCCGACGAGATGCTCAGCGACGCGGTGAAACGCATAGACGCAAGCGATGCTGAGGCGAGCAGCATTCTTGCAAGGGCAGAGTTGACGGCTCGTACCATGCTCATGGACGCCGAACACAAGGCGCGTGACCTGGCTAGCAACGCGCAGCAGAGCACGACTCACGACATCGCCCATGCGACTCGCGAGTATGAGCGCATTCAGGTCCTTTTGAGTTCGCTGAAGCAAGCCGTTGCAGAGTCGGTCGATTCGCTGTCAACCACGTATCCAAGCGGTGTCGACGGCCAGGGCCTTGCAGTGGATCTCAATGCTGCTGAGCAAACGGTACGCACGGTCAGCGAGATTCGTTAACACGGTTGTAGAATCCGTGTCCCGGGTACCATCGGAGCGCAATGTCGCGTCGCGTCAATAAACGATTACAAGAACTCAACACCCGTGGCTCGTCGCGACCTGGGCAGCCTGTCGTAGACGACACCCCGCTTGCATGGCTTCCCTTTATCGCTGCATCGATGACAGGACTGCTCGTCCTTGTTTTGGTGGCTGCCTGGTTCGGAGGAAAATCCGTAGAGGACTCCATCGAGAGCACGCTAGCGGAACAGTTCCTCGAAGCCGGTCTCAAAAACATCTCCGTGACCGCCGATGGTCGCGCAGTTACGGTGTCCGGGGCGGTCGACAACGAGGCGGATGTGGCGGTGGTCGTTGAGATTGCAAAGCGACACCGTCTGAGCCGCACCGTGAGCTTCGAAGATATCCGGATTGTTGTCCCCGCCGGAGAGGGTGGGGACGTGTCCGTCGAGCCGGTGCCCTTCGTTGTGCAATGGGTTGGGTCAGAGGCGACCGTCACCGGCACGATGTCGGACGAATCGGCGTTGGCGTCCGTGCTGGTGACGGTCGATTCCGTGTTTGCAACCGTTGATTCATCAGACCTCGTCGTCCTCACCGGGGTTCCCAGTGAGAGTGAATGGTTGGGAGCAGCGCTGCGCATGCTGACGGAGATCGGCACTCGATTAGATGTCGGGTCTGTGACGGTGAATCGCGACGTCATTGCAGTGTCAGGTGAGTTCGAAGATCGTCAGACTCGGCGCGATGCACGCGACGTTGCTGAGTCGATCGTAGAAGATTCCGTCCTCGATTTCGTGTCCGGCCTCACCGTCAAGGAAGAGCCTCCACCGGTGAAGCAGCAGGTTGTCGAACTGCAAACGACCCTCGACGACCTCATCGCAGGCAAGGTAGTGGAGTTTGAGTTGAATTCCGATGTGTTGACGGATGTCGGTATCGCGCTACTCGATGAAATTCTCGATGCCCTTCGACAATTCCCACTCGTGCCGGTTGAAATCAGCGGTTACGCCGACTCTCAGGGTGAGGCTGAAGCCAACCTTGACCTCTCGCTTCGGAGAGCTCAATCGGTGCTTGACTATCTCGTTGCCGCAGGAGTCGATCCCAAGCTGTTTGAGGTTGTCGGCTACGGTGAGACTCAACCGATTGCTGACAATGCGACCGCAGAAGGCCGCAAGCGAAACCGGCGAATCGAATTCAAAGCCCTGGAGGTGTAGTGCTCGAGCTTGCATCTGAGATCTCAACTTGGATCGTGCTAGCCGCTGCGTTCGGCTTTGGCGTCGGATGGTTTGCGCGGGGCAGGCACCGCCGATCGACATCGCAAGTCCGTAGGCGCAGCCGCTAGGCGCCACCCTTGTCGAACGACATCCTTCCCAGGCGGGTGGGTAGCAACAACAGTCCAGCGACTACGACAGACACAGCCCCGACCGCGTACACCGTGGTCACTCCGATGCGATCCGCAAAGGTCGTTCCAATCATGGTGCCGAGTGGCAGGCTGGCGTACGCCACAGTGCGCGACGCCGCGGTGATACGCCCGAGATACGCTGGCGGCGAGAGTCTCTGACGGGATGTCACGAACGCGATATTTACCATTCCGACGCCGGCAAGAGAGAATCCTGCAGGGATGAATCCAAAGAAACTGTCCATAAGGAGCATGATTGTGAACCCGCTACCCATGAGGATCATCCCGGCAATGAAGAACGTCCCCAGCGGAAGTTTCTTGACCGCTCTGCTGGCACCCAAGAGCAGGACGGTGCCTACCAAGGCCTGAGCTGAGATGAACATTCCGACGGCACCAAGATCTGAGAACAACGGAGACAGCAAGCCGGAAACCGTGAATTCAGGAGCTGCGTTGTCGCGGACATACACCACCAGCAGGGCTTCAAGCGGAGCGAAAACAAAGTTCACAAACGATGCAGCCAACGTTGCGACAACCAGGGGTCTGAGCTTGATGAGTTCTCTGACGCCCGAGATCACGCTCTTGGCGAGGCGTTCGGTCGCGGTCTTTTCGATCCGGTGTGTCGGCCGCACGAACAGCAGGGACAGCGCGGAGACCACGAAGGTCGCGCCCTGGATTCCGAAAGCGAGAGGAAATCCACCCGAGGTCGCGATCAACGCGCCGCCGAGGGCTGGTCCGATGGCGAAGGCGAATGTCCTTGCCAAAGCAAGGTGTGAGTTGATCACCGCCAAATGCCGCGCCGGGATTACGGTTGGTAGCAGTGTCTGCAATCCGCTGTCGAAGAAAACGCTCATGGTGCCGACCGCGAACGCGGCCGCGAACACCGCTGACAGTCCGATCGTTCCCGACGAGGCGCCGAACGCAAGCCACCCGAAGATACCTGCTCTGACGAGATCGGCGCCGATGAGGATCGGTCTGATCCGATAGCGATCAAGAATCGCACCTGCGACCAGACCGAAGAGCACTAGCGGAAGCGTCTCGAGTGCTGCCACCTTGCCTAGGTCGGTTACACGATCTGTAAGAGAGAGGACAAACAGCGGGAGAGTTATGTAGGCGACGTAGTCGCCGAGGAAAGACGCTGCCTGCCCAAGGATAATGGGGTTTGAGTTTCGCTTGCCGCGGACAGAACGTCGCAGGCCGTCCAGTTCTGGCCGATGAACAACACGCATCGAACGCAATTGTAGTCGAGCGTCGCGGTGAGTAGTGGTTTTGCGGTCTTGAAGCGGTTCTGAACACAACGATGCGCTGGTGAGGTAGCCTTGTGCCAATGAACGACCGCTCGGACATCCCAACACTTATTCAAGAGTTCATTCAACTCGCAAAGGATTACCTTCGCCAACGGACGATCGAGCCTGCAAAACGGCTCGGCCGGTATTTCGCGTTCGCGCTTGGCGCGGGGATATCGTTCGCTGTGGCAGGGTTGTTCTTTTCGATCGCGATCCTTCGCGTCATCACGCGTTCGCTGCCCACCGGCCCGTACTGGTCCGCTTTGGCGTATGGCTTGACAGTCCTTGTCGTGGTCGCCACGATCGGTATCGTTGTTTGGCGTACAAGGGTTTCGGAAGGGACGCGGGTGTAACACATGGCAATCTCTCGAGACGACATTGAGGCAAAACTCCAACAGATCGAATCCGCGGTCGACGACACCAGGCAACAGGTCCAGACCAGGACATTCGCGGTCGTTGTTGGCGCCGTTGTCGTCATCGGTCTCGTCTACCTGCTGGGGCGGCGGCGCGGTCGTCGGGCAAAAGGCGCTCGCATCGAGATTTTCCGTCTGTGATACGAGGCTTCTTTTCCGTGTACCGAGGACTGCGGTGGGCGACGCGCGGGATACGTACCGGTAACCACGTCCTCACCGGCGTCGGCGCATTATTGGCGTGGTTTGCGTTCTCTCGGTCGCGAGCAACACATGCCAAGCCCATATATACCAAGGTGCTCGAGCCGGGCGAGTCGATCACCATGAAAGTGGTGCGCGGCAGGTCCGTCACCCAACACACAACGACCGGCTAGTCAGTGCCGAGGAAGACGAGGATGGCGGATGTACCGAAATCGTGAACGGATGATCAAGATAGTGGTGTGGGTCGTTGTCGGCGCCATGGTGTTGTCTATCGCGGCAAGCCTTGCCTCCTTCGGATAACGCCGCCCCGGCGGGCACATCCCCCTTTTCTTTTGGCGACGCATGCATGCTTTATGACCGTAAGGGACGGCGCTACCTCATCGATCTCATCGAGGGTGCGTCGTTTCACTACCACAAGGGTGCTCTCGCTCACGCAGAAATAGTAGGTACGGCGCCCGGCACCACGCTTGCCTCAACACTCAACGCGCCTCTCACGGTTTTGCGACCGAGGCTGGCCGACTACGTCACCAAGATGGGTCGTGGCGCCGCAATCGTGTATCCGAAGGACGTTGGGGCGATCTTGACGTGGGGCGACATCGGGCCCGGCATGACCGTGTTGGAGGCCGGTACCGGGTCGGGGTCTCTGACAATGGCGCTGGCGCGCGCTGTTGGGTCGGGCGGCCATGTCGTCTCGGTCGACCTACGTCAGGATCACCACGACAAAGCAAGAAAACTAATCCGCGGGTTCTTCAACGGGATTCCTCATTGGATCGATCTCATCGTTGGCGATGTTGGGGAAGTTCTGGCAAACACGACACCAGATCGCGTGGTTCTCGATGTGCCCGAACCCTGGCACCAGGTACCTGGCGTGGTCGAGCGCATGCGCCTTGGCGGCGTGTTCTGCTCGTACCTACCCACCATCCCACAGGTGGAGAAGCTGCGCGCTGCAATGGCAGAGACGCGCCGGTTCATTGAAGTGACATCGTTCGAAGTGCTTCACCGCGAGTGGGCTGTGTCAGGCCGCTCGGTCAGACCCGAGCACAGAATGGTTGGTCACACTGGGTTTATCACTGTCGGTCGCACGTTTCGGCCTCTCACGAAGGTCTCGACAGGGTCCGACAAAGATACCTGAGGCTGATTGTCCGGCCGACGCGAGTCGCCGGATCCGAGAGGCCTACGGCTCGATGAAAATGCACTCACCCGGGCATTCTTCTGCGGACTCAACGACAAGGTCGGTTTGCGCATCGCTGAACTCGGCCAGCCCCTTGGCGCCTTCAGCGTTTCCTTCGGCTGCCGCGAAGATCGTGTCACCCTCACGCACATATGCGAGGCCGTCGTCGAGGAGTACGAACACGTCCGGAGCGATTTCCTCACACAAGCCGTCTCCGGTACAAAGATCCTGGTCGATCCAAACTTTCACCGATTCGTCTCCATTGTCGCTAACACTCCATATGGTACCTGCTATTTCGTTGCTGGCGGCCCTTCGCCGCGCTGACTTGTTTGTCGATCTTGCCTACACTGCAAGGTAAGTGCCGATGTCGGCGCAGCCCGAGGAGACGACCGTATGGAACACACCGAGAGGCAACGGAGCGAGTACGCCGCAACCATCCGTGTGCTGGAGGAAGAGATCGTCGTCCTCCGCCGTCGTCTTCAAGACGCCCCACATCGTGTTCGTGTTCTTGAAGAACGAGTCCTCAGGATCGGTGCCGACCTCAACGCGGCGGGCAGCCAGAACCAAAAGCTTGCGGCCGCGCTCGAAGAGACCCGCGAGCAACTTGCAATGCTGCGAGACGAGGTCGAGAAACTAACCGCCCCGCCAAACCCGTTCGGTGTGCTTCTTGCGGTAAACCCGGAGGGCACGGTCGATGTGTTCACCGCAGGGCGCAAGATGCGCGTTAGCGTTGAACCATCGATCGAGGTAAAACAGCTTGAGGTTGGCCAGGAACTCATCTTGAACGAGGCCTTCAACGTCGTTGACGTGCGCCCGTTTTCTCACATTGGCGAGATCGTCACGGTGAAGGAGATTCTGAGCGACAATCGCGTTGTGGTCATGGCTCACGGTGATGAGGAGCAGGTCGTCGACGTTGCCGGGTCGATCGACACCGCTCTCATACGCAGCGGCGACCACGTGCGAATGGACGGCAGAAGCGGATTGATTTTCGAACGAATTCCGCGGCGAAACATCGAGGAGCTGGTTCTCGAAGAGGTTCCCGATATCACCTATGAGCAGATCGGAGGGCTCGGTGATCAGATCGAGATTATCCGCGATGCAGTTGAACTCCCGTACCTGCACAAGGACAAGTTTCGGGAATACGACCTGCAGGCGCCGAAAGGCATCCTGCTCTACGGCCCTCCTGGATGTGGCAAAACGCTGATCGCCAAGGCGGTTGCCAACTCGTTGGCGAAAGCGGTTGCCGAAAAAGAAGGCCTCGACGGGTCTCTTTCGTACTTCCTCAATATCAAGGGACCCGAGCTGCTGAACAAGTACGTTGGTGAGACAGAGCGCCAGATTCGGCTGATTTTTCAGCGAGCAAAGGAAAAGTCGGACGAAGGCGTCCCGGTCATCGTTTTCTTTGACGAAATGGATTCGCTGTTCCGCACTAGAGGCACCGGGATCTCGTCCGATGTGGAATCTACGATCGTCCCGCAGTTGCTTTCCGAACTTGATGGCGTGGAAAGCCTCAAGAATGTCATCGTTATCGGCGCATCGAACCGAGAAGACCTCATCGACCCTGCGATCTTGCGTCCGGGCAGGCTCGATGTGAAGATCAAGATATCGCGTCCCGATGAGGATGCTGCCAAGAAAATTTTCTCGATATACATCGATGAACAACTACCGTTTGACCGCGACGAGCTGGAGGAGTCCGGCGGCTCCAAAGCGGAACATATTGCCGCGATATCTACAAGCGTCGTTGAACAGATGTACTCAACCAGCGACGAGAACCGCTTCCTTGAGGTGAGGTACGCCAACGGCGACAAGGAGGTTCTGTATTTCAAGGACTTCGCAAGCGGGGCAATGATTGAGAACATTGTCCGACGTGCGAAAAAGGATGCCATCAAACGGGAGATCGCGGGTGGCAGTCTCGGATTGAAGTATGACGACTTTGAAGCCGCGGTGAAACAGGAGTTCCGCGAGCACGAGGATCTGCCAAACACGACAAATCCCGACGATTGGGCTCGAATCTCCGGGAAAAAAGGTGAGCGAATCGTGTACGTGCGCACGCTGATCGAGGGTGCCGGCGACAACAAGACGATCGAGGCTGTGCGGCCCGGACAGTATTTGTAGCGACATGCGACCCGCGATCGTGATCGGTACTGAAACTGAATTCGGAATCGCGGGACGGGTCGATCCAGATTTCAATCCTGTGCTTGCCTCAACTCACGTCGTGAACGCTCAGGTTGGCAGTCGGCGACCGATCCGATGGTCATTCGAAGAAGAGTCGCCGGGACTCGATTTGCGTGGTTACGGCACATCAGATTCTTATCCGTTCGATTTTGAAAGCGGCCTTGTCAGCACGGTGTTGACGTCCGGCGCACGTTTCTATGTCGATCATGCACATCCGGAATTTTCATCACCCGAAACTACTAACCCTTATGACGCAGCTCTGTACGACAAAGCTGGCGAGCAGGTGGTTCATCTCGCCGCCAAGCAGGCGTCAAAGCTTTTCGGTGTCGAGGAGTATCGAATCCATAAGAACAACTCTGACGGTCACAGCAGCTCGTACGGTTGGCACGAGAACTACCTCGTCACGCGTGCCATTCCCTTTGACACAATTGTGGACCATCTGACGGGCTTTCTCGTGTCGCGTGCCATCATTGCGGGCGCCGGCAAGCTGGGCAGCGAACATGGGCGACCCCATGTGCAGTACCAGATCAGTCAGCGGGCGGACTTCTTTGAGGAGCGCGTCGGCTTGGAAACAACGCTGAAGCGCCCCATTATCAATACCCGGGACGAGCCGCATGCTGACCCCGCGAAGTATCGACGACTCCACCTAATTCTTGGTGACGCCACGCTATCAGAGGTACAGACCTTTCTGAAAGTCGGCACCGCAGCCCTGTTTTTGGCATGTCTCGAAGATGACGCTCTCGGGGAACCGCTCGTCCTTGCTGATCCAGTCGCAGCGTTCCGGGCGATAAGCCGCGATCCCACTCTTGATTGCAAGGTGACGCTTGCTGACGGGCGCGAAATGACAGCGCTCGAAATGCAGCGAACCTACCTCGGCTATCTGGATTCGTATGTCCGGTCTACGGACCTCCATGTTTCGTTCGCTGACGTAATCACTGAGTGGAGTGCGGTTCTCGACGATCTCTCCGTTGATCCGTTGCTCACCGCGGACCGTCTTGACTGGACCGCAAAACTTGCGTTACTCAACCATTTCCGACACCGGCAAGGCCTATCATGGGACGATCCGAAGCTGGCGCTCGTTGCCTTGCAGTATCACGATGTCGATCCGTCTCGCGGCCTGTCTCACAAGCTTGTCGTGTCGGGGCGTCTGCGCCGGCTTTTCACCGATGAGCAGGTTCTGCGCGCATGTTCACAACCTCCTCGCGATACACGGGCGTACTTCAGAGGCGAGTGCATCCGTATGTATGGCGAGTCCATCGTGTCTGCAAACTGGGACTCTCTGGTGTTCGAAGTAGGGGCAGACACGCTACAGCGGGTGCCTATGATGGAACCGCTCCGTGGAACTAAAGAGCTTGTTGGGACCATTCTCGAAGAGAGCGAATCCCCGGCCGACCTTATCAAAGCACTTGGAGGTGGCGATGACGGATCGTGAACAGTGGCAAAAAAAGCGGGCGGACAGAACTGAGGCCCAGGAGGACACCCAGCCGGCTTCTACCGGACAAGATGTGACCGATCAGATCGACGATCTCCTTGAGGAGATCGACTCAGTTCTCGAGGAGAACGCCGAGGAATTCGTCAAGAACTACGTCCAGAAAGGCGGAGAGTGACACCGAACGACTCGGACCTCGCAAAGGGAGTGCCTGCGCTGGGCTCGCATCTTGACGCCAGCTTTCTCGCGCTCCTCGACAGGTACGGCATGACCCCTTCCTGGACGATGTCCGGGAGTCCCGACGTGTCGTCTGTACCAGAGGCTACAACGATTCTCGCTCTCAAATACGCTGGTGGCGTGGTGATGGCAGGTGATCGGCGTGCAACGGCGGGGAACGTCATTGCGCACACCAAGATGAAGAAGGTGTACGCTGCCGACGAATTTTCCGCGGTGGCGATTTCTGGGACCGCCGGCATGGCGATCGAACTCATCAAACTCTTCCAGACCGAGTTGGAGCACTACGAGAAGATCGAGGGCATGCGTCTTTCGCTCGAAGGCAAGGCGAATTATCTTGCCCGGATGGTGCGTGGGAACCTGTCTCTGGCGTTTCAAGGCCTTGTCATCGTTCCTCTCTTCTGCGGGTTCGATGAACTGGCGGCCGAGGGTCGATTGTTCACGTTCGATGTCGTTGGCGGACGCTACGAAGAGGACGACTATGCCACTACCGGCTCTGGTGGGCACGAAGCGCGGGCGTTTATCAAAAGCGTGTACCGCGCGGACGCAACCGAGGACGCTGCGGTACGGTGGGCGGTGGAGGCTCTTGTCGCCGCCGCCGAGGAGGATGCGGCAACCGGTGGACCTGATGTCCGCCGCGGTATCTTTCCGACCGTTGTTGTTGTTGACAAGGACGGCTTCCGCGCCGTTGACGATCAAACGTTGGCGCCGATCGCGGCTGAGATCTTGGATGGGCGCCCATGAGCATACCGATGTATGTCCCGCCGGAACAACTGATAAACGACCGCGCAGACTTCGCCAAGAAGGGCATCGACCGGGGCCGCCCGATCGCCACTATTCAGTACGCCGACGGTATCTTGCTTTTCGGAGAAAACCCCTCGGCGACGCTCCACAAAATCAGCGAAATCTATGACCGGATTGCGTTCGCAGCCGTTGGTAGGTTTAACGAGTTCGAGGCGCTGAGGGTTGCAGGTGTGAGATACGCCGATGTTAAGGGGTATAACTATCACCGCGAAGACGTGACCGCCCGCGGTCTGGCGAATGGTTATGCCCAAACTCTCGGTCAGATTTTTACGCACGAGGTCAAACCGTACGAGGTGGCTCTGGTTGTTGCTGAAGTGGGTCTCGAAGCCTCAAGCGATGTCATGTATCGAGTTCAGTTCGACGGCACTCTGATTGATGTGGCCAATTTTACCGCAATGGGTGGTTCCGAAGATGCACTCGTTGCCGCGCTTGGGGAGACCTACGACAAGACAGCGGATCTCGGCGAGGCGGTCAAACGTACGGCAACCGCCATCACAGGTCTAGAGGAGCGGACCGTGGCTCCTGAACACTGGGAGGCCGCGATTTTGGACCGCACGCTGAGCCGGCGCGTGTTTCGACGCCTCACGACCAAAGAGATCTGCGGTTTCATCGACGCGTAAACGGCACGCAAGCCGGTACGAGTGGGTACGCTTGATAGCGTGAAGCGACGTATCTTTGGAATCGAAAACGAATACGGTGTCACGTGTACGTTGGCGGGCCAGCGAAGGCTTTCGCCCGACGAGGTTGCCCGTTATCTATTCCGTAGGGTGGTGAGCTGGGGTCGTTCATCGAACGTGTTTCTCGAAAACGGCGCCCGGCTGTACCTCGACGTCGGTTCGCATCCCGAGTACGCAACGCCAGAATGTGACTCGTTGCTCGATGTTGTGATCCATGACAGGGCTGGCGAGCGCATACTTGATCGGCTCGTCGAATCCGGCGAGCAGCGTCTTGAGGACGAGGGGATTCGTGGAACGATCTATCTCTTCAAAAACAACACAGATTCAGCGGGAAACTCGTACGGTTGTCACGAGAACTACCTCGTTAGCCGTCACGATGATTTCCAGAAGACAGTTGACGTTCTCATCCCTCACATGGTGAGCCGCCAGATATACATCGGGGCGGGAAAGCTGCTGATGACCACGAGAGGACCCAGGTTCTCTATCTCGCAGAGAGCCGAGCACATCTGGGAGGGTGTCTCGTCGGCCACCACGAGATCGCGACCCATCATCAACACGAGGGACGAGCCGCACGCTGACGCTGAGCGGTACCGGCGGCTGCACGTCATTGCAGGCGACTCGAACATGTCCGAGTACGCCACCTACGTGAAGATGGGGGTGACGGCAGCGATCTTGCAAATGATCGAGGATGGTGTTGTGTTCAGGGATCTAACGCTGGAGAACCCGATTCGAGCGATTCGCGAAATTTCACACGACCCGACGTGCCGTCAACGTGTCAGACTGGCGAACGGCCGTGAGCTGTCTGCGCTCGACATGCAATGGGAATACCTCGAACGCGCCATGCGCCATGCTTCATCGAGCGGCTTCCCAGCGGAAACGCAACGTGCGGTCGACATGTGGGAGACGCTGCTTACAGGTTTAGAGAAAGACCCCATGTCTCTCGACAGGGAGTGCGACTGGGTTGCAAAGTACAAACTCCTTGACCGGTATGCGGCTAAACACAACCTGCCGTTGTCGTCTGGCAAACTGGCCATGATCGATCTGGCCTACCACGACGTCAATCAAAAACGTGGTTTGTACTACCTTCTGCAACGCAGGCACATGGTCGAGAGAATTATTACGGACGAGGCCGTGGCGAAAGCGATGGTTACTCCGCCCCAGACAACGCGAGCAAAACTCAGGGGCGAGTTCATAAGGGCCGCAAAGGCTGCAAAACGCGATTTCACCGTTGACTGGGTACACCTGAAACTCAACGACCAGGCGCAGCGGACGGTGCTGTGCAAGGATCCCTTTCGGGCCGTCGATGAGAGAGTCGAGAAACTGATCGCAGCGCTGTAAGGGGCGGGCTGTCGCGGCCTCGCGTTCCAGGGTGCTTCCGGGACCCCTCGGCGTTCGATAGGCTCTGAGTATGCAAAAAGTGGTCGAACGCATTCTCAACCTGTTGGCATTTCTGCTCACCTCTGATCGCCCGATAACCGCCGATGAAATACGCCATACCGTTGCGGGATACGACCGGGACAACGACGACGCGTTTCGGAGGATGTTCGAACGCGATAAGGACCTGTTGCGTACGTTGGGGGTCCCGCTGAAAATGCAAGCGACGGACGCTTGGGAGGTCGAGTCGGGGTATGTGGTTCCAAGCGACGAGTACGCAATGTTCGACATCGATCTCGACGAAGACGAACGGGTTGCGTTGATGTTGGCTCGTCAGGCAGTCCTCATGGGCGGGACGGCACAGGCGTTCGAGCCATTGCTGAAGCTGGGCGGTCTGCCGGCTCTTGCGTCAAGCGAGCCGTTTGCTGCTGATCTCGCTCTCGACAATGAGATTGTCGCCACGATATTCGAGGCTACCACTCAACGACTGTACGTGGACTTTCGATACCACCACTCGGACCGTAGGTTCGCGTCGTACGGCCTGGTACACAGGCGCGGCAACTGGTACACAGTCGGGTCAGAACTTGGAAGTGAGGCGTTAAAGGCTTTTCGCATCGACAGGATCGAGTCTGGGGTAGCGCTGACATCTGAGAAATTTGATCGGCCACTCGCCGTTAAGGTGTCCGACGCTATTCCGGGAGCTCCTTGGGAGGCGGGCGGAGATGATCTAGTAGCAACTGTGTGTTTTGATCCGGATCTCGCCTGGTGGGCAGAGCGGCAGCTCACCGACCGTGCAATCACTACTCGCACCGAGAGCGGTGGTCTGCGTTGCGAGATCCCGGTCCATAACGTCGACGCGTTCTTTGCGTGGATGATTGACTTCCAAGACAAGGCTGTCATCGAAGGTCCGCCAGATCTTCGATCCCAATTTGTCGATCTGATCCGGGGTGTGCAATGAGCAGCGAGAAGACGGTACGCAGGCTCTTCCGCATCCTGTCGATGCTCCCTTGGGTGATTGCCAACCCAGGTTGCACCGTCGCCGCGGTGATCGAGAGGTTCGGCTACTCATCTGTTCGGCAACTCACCAGCGACCTGGATCTCGTGTTTGTGTGCGGGTTGCCCGGGTACGGGCCTGGTGACTTGATGGTGGCGTACATCGACGATGACGAAGTGGTCGTGGATTTCGCCGGCTACTTTTCACGGCCAATCCGCCTTACCCCACCGGAGGCGCTGCAAATGATCGGTGCCGGCCGCGCCGTGCTTTCCGCCGGCTCTGCCCCCGCTGCCCTTGAGTCAGCCGTGAGAAAGCTGGAAAACCTGGTATTTAGCGATGTAGATCAGATGCTGACAATCGATCTCTCCGAACCCCCACTTCTCGATGAGTTACGTGGAGCGATTGAAACAAACAGCGTTGTCCGTATTCAATACACTGCCATTGGCACCGGAGAGAAGACGACCCGTGATATCGAACCCTGGCAGGTGTACTCAGCTTCAGGCAACTGGTACTTAACTGCGTGGTGCCGTCGTGCGGATGCCGAGCGAGTTTTTCGCGTCGACCGTATCCGCAGCGTTGCCGACGTTGCGGACACCGCCACCGCAGAACCGAAAATCGGCAGCGAACCGGTCCGATACACTCCAAACGTTGGCGATTGCATTGCAACGATTCGTCTGACAGAACGTGGAAGGTGGGTCGCGCAGTACTACCCGGTGGACGTTGTCGAGGACACCGGCGAGAGCGTGGTTGTGAATTTGTCGACACACGACCCGAGTGTTGCAGCAAAACTTCTGATCAGACTCGGAATCCATGCGGAACTTCTCGCGGGCGAACGCGTGGCCGCCGCGTACGGTGATCTGCGCCGAAGCATACTTTCGCGATACCCGGAATCCGCAGTTCTCGACGACACAGTGGACTGACCGGGGAGCGCTCGTCGCCATCACAGTTCTCGGCGGCAGGAAGTCGGGAACTAGCCAGATTGGACTACGCCGCAAATAGTCATTCAGCCTTTTTTCGCGGTGCCGATGGTGAAGGGGACAGTACGGGCACACTGCGAGGCTAAGACTGATGACAACAATTCGTACGACCTGCAACCGCTGCGGCGATGTCGAACTTACGACTTCGGATATCGGCTTGGAGCTGACCGCTGAAAGGTCCACGGGCAGCTATCGCTTCGAGTGTCCGTTCTGCAGCTCTATCCAGCGGCGGCCTGCTAACCACCGAGTTGTGAGCATCCTTCTTGCGACCGGCGTGACGTTTGAATTCGTGACACCCGAAACCGAGACGATCACGGAGGACGAGATCGAAGAGTTCGTCAGATCGCTTGACGATGACGGATGGTTCTCGGAAATCGCCGCGTCGTAGAGACTCGCAACCAAGACGTGAAGAGAACCTCCGCAGGTGCGGGGGTCTTTTCGTTTGTGCGATAACGTTCCCTAGAGTTAATCCATGTTTTCGTTCGGCGACATGCTCACTCTCGGGGTCCTAATCCTGGTGATCTTCGGGCCTGACAGGATGCCCGCACTCGCTCGCAAGGCCGGCACCATGCTTGCAAAGGCCCGTGATACGGTGCGGCTGCTTCGCGATGACCTCGGCGATGACTACAAAGAGGTCCTCGCCCCGATCGAAGACGTCCGCAAATCCCTACGCGAGGCCCGCGCCGAGATCCGAGGTATTGCCACCGATGTCGCGCACCAGGTGACGGGGGCCATTGATGATGTCACGACCGACGTGTCGTCGATCGCTGCGCAGGCACGTGATTCTGTGGACGAATCCCTTGCCGCGGCCCGTAACGCGATCTCGATCGAGAAGCCGGTGTCCGACGGTGGACCGACCGACCTGGTCGCCACAGGAGGAGTTCAAGATGTCGACGCAGATGGCGTCGAGGCGGGCTCACCCGATGATGTTTCGTCTGGAAATGCGGTAGATCAAGGGTCGAGCGACTAATGACGGACCGAATGACCCTCCTTAGTCACATTCGAGAACTTCGCGATCGCGTCATCAAGGCGCTGATGGCATTGTCGGTTGGTACCATCATCGGCTTCTTTTTCAATCAACGCGGCCGTGAGTTTCTTGAACAACCGTATGTGGACATCACCGACAACAAGCTCGGGTTTCTCTCCCCCGCCGACGGCTTTTCGCAGGCGATGAAGGTGTCCTTGTTCATCGGACTGGTAATCGCGGCTCCGTTCGTGATTTACCAAATCTGGCGGTTCGTCGCCCCCGCACTAAGTCGACGCGAAAAGAAGCTTGTCATCCCCCTGTCGCTCGTCATGGCTGGCCTGTTCTTCGCCGGTTTGTTGCTGGCCTATTGGACGCTGCCGTTGGCACTGCGAGTGCTTTTCAGTTTCGCTAGCGAGTCCGTAGAACCGACCATCACCGAGCCGGACTATCTATCTTTTGTCCTGCGTTACATGCTCGGTTTCGGTCTCGGGTTCCAGTTCCCGGTCGCGCTGTTTGCGGCAGCGACGTTTGGCCTTCTTACAAGTCAACGACTGCGGAAGTCGTGGAGAGGCGCAATGGTCACGATCGTTGTCGTCGCTGCACTCATCATGCCCGGTGGGGACCCGCTTCAGCTTCTCATGCTCGCAATACCGATGTACCTTCTGTACGAGGCGACCATCCTCGCCATCAAGCTCTTACTTCGTAAGTGAGCGGTACCGCATTTGCGAGTGAGTTCCTCGGCGGTCTGGGGTTCCCTCCAGACGCCTTTCAAATAGAAGCGGCCTCCGCGATCGACGCCGCCGAGAGCGTGGTTGTGACTGCGCCCACCGGGGCTGGGAAAACGGTGGTCGCTCATGCTGCGATCACCCGGGCCTTGGGGCTACAGCGGCGGGCGTTCTACACCACGCCGATCAAGGCGCTTTCTAACCAGAAGTTCGCAGATCTAGTCGACATGTACGGCGCTACCGACGTCGGTCTGCTCACAGGGGACAACGTCATCAACGCAGACGCTCGTGTAGTTGTCATGACAACAGAAGTGCTGCGCAACATGATCTATGCAGATTCCACCGCTCTCACGGGTCTTGGTGTTGTTATCTTGGACGAGGTCCATTACCTCGCCGATCCTGAGCGTGGCTCCGTTTGGGAGGAAGTCGTGATCCACCTGGACAAGGGTGTGCAGTTTGTGAACCTGTCCGCCACGATTGCCAACGCGCAAGAGTTCACCGGATGGATCCGGGCCCGACGCGGCCCGACGACCCTCATTCAGGAGATGGTTCGTCCGGTGCCGCTCGATGTTGTGTACATGATCAATGACAAGCACCGCAACCGAGGCCTTATCACCGAGCCGGTGTTCGCCAGCGGGGGGACACGTCCCAACTCGGCGATTGTCAAACTCCTCAAGCGAGGACGGGGGAGGGAACGCCGTTTTCGTACGCCTCGGCGGCGCGAGACGGTCGACGAGCTCAACGACCTTGGGCTTCTTCCAGCAATCATTTTTGTGTTCTCGCGAGCAGGGTGCGATCAGGCGGCCCGAGACATCGCCACCGCACGCATCACGCTGACAAACGCTGAGCAGCGCGAACACATTCGCCGGCGGGCCGAGCAGCTCACATCGCATCTAAGTCCCTCAGATCTCGCAGTAGTCGGTTACGTCACATGGCTTGAGAATCTCGAAGCGGGTGTCGCCAGCCATCATGCAGGCATGATTCCTGCATTCAAGGAGACGGTTGAGGACCTGTTCGTCTCTGGCTACTTGCGGGTCGTGTTTGCAACGGAGACGCTGGCAATGGGTATCAACATGCCGGCGCGAAGCGTGGTGATCGAAAAGCTCTCGAAGTTCACCGGTCAGGGCCACGAGCTGCTCAAACCCGGCGACTTCACTCAACTCACTGGTCGCGCCGGGCGTCGTGGAATCGATACGCAAGGCACCGCGGTGGTGTTGCACACTGACCATGTGCCGTTCGACAGAGTTGTGGCCATCGCTGGCGCCGGTTCTCACCCGTTGCGATCGTCGTTTCGCCCGTCCTACAACATGGTCGTCAACATGATCGCCAAATACGACCGAGATGAGGCCACGAGGTTGTTACAGGCATCGTTTGCGCAGTTCACAATCGAGACACACTCAGAGTCGATGCGTATGCGTGTTGCCAAGCTCGAACGGGATGTAGTTGCATGGACCCCGATGGTCGAATGCGACCAGGGCGACGTCCGCCAGTGGGCGGAGACCGCTGCGGAGACAGGCGACCTCAGGTCCCAACTGGACGACTTCGTCACCCGGCTTGACATTGGAGACGTACTTGAGCGACCGGCTCCGGGAGGTGGCTTCCCGGACCGGTGGGCAGTGCTAGCACTAGGTTTCGGTGCCTCACCGCGAGTGACCTTGTTATCGGAAGACGGAACCGTCCGCCGAACGCAGTCGGCAGACCTGGGACGCGACATTGCTGTGGTCGGGGAAATCCGATTTCCGGAACCGTTCAGACCGACGGACACACGATTTCAACGCCGCGTCGGATCTGCACTACGAGGGTGGCGATCTGACGGTCGTGACCCTATTCGACCGGTTCCCACAGTCCCTGGACCCGACGTCGGTGTTGTCACCTGTGTTGATTTCGATAACCACCTATCAGCGCTGGCGAAACTGCGTCATGCCGAAAACGATCTTCGGAGACTCAACCGACGGATTCTCCGTGTTGACACGACCGTTCTCGACGCGTTTGAAGCGATGATGTCGCTCCTTGAGGATCGTCGCTTTATATCGGGATGGGCACTGCAAGAAAAAGGGCAGCGCCTACGGTTGTTATCCACCGAACTCGATCTTCTTCTCACAGAGGCTCTCGATAATGCGGTGTTCGACAACCTGACGAGCGCAGAGTTTGCGGCAATGGTTTCCGTTTTTGTGTATGAACCTCGTCGAGTCGACATCGGCGGGGGCCCGCCGTCGCGCCGCGTGCACCGGCGCGTTGACGCGCTCTGGGACATTGTTGATTCCGTACAGATTGCGGAACGCAGCCACGATGTATCAGTCTCGCGCGACCCTGAGGTTGGGTTTGCCGAGCTGGTGTACGCGTGGGTCGAGGGATCTAGCCTTGCTGACCTGTTTGGTGACGAGGACATTGTCATTGGCGACTTCGTGCGGACATGCCGCCAGGTGATCGATTTGATTAGGCAGATTCGTGACGGCTACCCAACGTTGTCCAATACGGCGCGTGGCGCCATCTCTGCCATGGACCGAGGCGTCGTTGCGGCAGGCGGCCGCGCGTGAGGTGGGTGGTCATTCACAACATCCGCGCCGGTAAGCGATCTCGGAAGAGAGCATCTCTGGCGGGCGTGCTTGAGGACTGCGGTATCGACGCAGAGGTACACGAGACGACCAGCGCTGAGCAGTGCGCGGAGGTGATCGCTAGCGCACACAGTGGCGGGACCGAGCATTATGTTGCTGCTGGCGGTGATGGCACTCTACACGGTGTCGTGAACGCTCTCATGGCCCACGAGTGGCCCGAGCCACCAACCGTCGGAATCCTTCCCCTAGGGTCGGGGAGCGACTTTGCACGTTCGTTTGCTCTTCCTCGTAGGCTCGACCGCGCGATCGCTCACCTCACGGGTGACGGCCGCTACCTCTGCGACATCGGCCTCCTTGAGGGATCATTCGGTCTGCGGTACTTCGTCAACGTCGCCGATGTTGGTGTCGCGGGTGCAGCCGTATCCTGGTCAAATAGGTTGCCGCGAAAGTTGGGAAAGCTGCGCTACACCGTGGGATTCTGGCTTGCGCTCGCAGTGTTCTCTCCGCGAGATGTACGGGCCGTCACAAGCAGGACGACAATCGAAGCCAGTGCGGTCAACGTCGTAATCGCCAATGGACAATTCTTTGGCGGCGGCATGCACATTGCTCCACAAGCCGTGCTTATGGATGGCTTGCTTGATGTTGAGGTGTTCACAGGACGAAGATGGCAGGCGCTGTCTGTGATGCCGAGGGTCATGAGGGGTACGCACCTTCGCCACGCCTCAGTAAGGGTAACGAGGTCTGCACGAATCGAAATTGGGTGTCGCGAACACTGGCCGATCGAAGCGGACGGCGAATTGATTGGCCATGGGCCCGTGGTCGCTAGTGTCGTACCTGGTGCGTTCTATCTCAAGATCTGAGGCCGAGCGCCGCGAGATGTGAAGTCTGCGAAACGCGGTTCACATTTTCTTGCGGGCGAGATATACTCGCCCAGAATTTGTTTCAGCCACCGCATGAGGTGCTTTTGATGTTATCTAGCGACGATGTCGCTGACAGCGCAAAGAACAACAAGACATCCAGCGACGTTTCGTGGGAAGAAGACGCCGACAGAGTCGACGATGGGCGCGACGACTTTGAGGAAGAGGTCGACGAGGTCGAAGAAACTGAGGCAACGGGCGAACCGCTCGAAGAACTCGAGTCCGAGGAACGCAGCATGCTCACCGACGACGAAGCGTCGGAAAGCATCGGCATTGACGAGGACGCAGCCTTGCGCGACATCATGATTGCAGAGCGCTCTATGGAGTCGTCCGATGTCGACGCCGCTGGCGATCAGGAGTTTGTGTGCCAATCTTGTTTTCTTGTGAAACCGTACGCTCAGTTGCGGAACAAGAGGAAGAAGATCTGCATCGACTGTGCGGGCTAACGTTCCGTCCATAGGCCGTCAGGGTGTTCCCGAAAGCGGGATTGATTCGAGGGAGTCTGATCGGCCCGCCGACCCATTCAGGCCGGCCGACCCGCTCAGCAAGGACACTGTCGTTGTTTTGCCGACATACAACGAAGCGGAGAACATCGATACAGTCGTTGGCGCAGTACGGGCGTACGGGTACGCGGTGCTGATTGTCGACGATGCGTCGCCGGACGGCACGGGGGAGATAGCCGATCGAATAGCGGACGGCGACAGCGGGGTCGAAGTGCTTCATCGTGCTTCGAAACAGGGACTCGGCGCCGCGTATGGCGCTGCATTCGCCCACGTTGTTGACCGATACGATGTCATCGTTCAGATGGATGCGGATCTGTCGCACGACCCGGTCGATATACCCCGGCTAACGGCAGCGATCCAAAATGGCGCAGATGTCGTCATTGGCTCTCGATACGTCGCTGGCGGAGGTATAGGCGATTGGTCGATGTTTCGGCGACTGCTGTCCTCTGGAGGAAACCGCTTTGCCCGGCTTATGGTTGGGGGCCAGGTTCAAGATATGACCAGTGGCTTTCGCGCCTTTCGATCGTCCGCACTTAACCGGCTCGACCCTGGAAGCTGCACCGCGGCGGGGTATGCGTTCCAGGTCGAGATGGCGGCCCGAGCGGAGAGTCTTTCGCTAGTTGTCCAGGAGATTCCGATTATCTTCCGTGACAGGGTGCGTGGCACATCGAAAATGGATTGGAGGGTGGCCTCTGAGGCGGTTCGCCTGTTTAGCAAATGGGGTGTCCAACGACTGATGAGAAAGCTGAGATTTAATGGCAGGTGAACCGAAACCCGTGGTGCGTAACGCGACGCTCGACGACTTGGATGAGTTGATTGATCTCTTTGCCATGCTCGAGCGAGAACAGTCAGATCTGCGCCCCTTGTGGAGGTACGCCAACGGACTCGGCGAACCGGCGGCGACTTCGCTGGCGGCAATGATCGTCGACGGCGAACATGAGCTGTACGTTGCGGAGGTGTGTGGCGCCGTTGTTGGTTTTCTCGAGGCCCTTACCGAAGACCTTCTGCCACAAGCAGGTGGGGAGCGAGTCGGTGTGGTCCGCATGATTTTCACGCTTGAAGGTATGCGGGGTGTCGGCATTGGACACGCACTGCTCGACCATGCTCTGGACGAGTTTCGACAGGCGGGGATACACCTGTTCGACGCGCTGGTCTCCCCAGGGCATCGCAGTGCCAAGAATTTCTTTGAGGCGCATGGTTTCAAGGCGCGATTGATCGTGATGCACGGTCTCGACGAAGGGGCACTGACGACGTGAGGTACAGTGATGAAAGCTCTGATGTCGTCAGACTCTTGCAGGAGCTGATACGTAATGCCTGTATCAACACCGGAGACTCTGATTCGGGGGACGAGTGGAAGTCGGTCGCAACGCTGGCCGAGTTCTTCGGTCGCTCAGGGACCGTCATCGAACCGTCGCCGGGGAGGCAGTCCGTTGTTTACCGGGTTCGCGGGCACAGCTCCGAGGCGCCGACGCTCATGTTGCTTCCGCATCTCGACGTTGTTCCGGTGAGTGAAGACGGCTGGTTGCACAATCCGTTTGACGCCGAGATTCGCGACGGTGTCGTGTGGGGTCGTGGGGCCGTCGACATGCTCAACGTCACGGCGGCAATGGCCGCGGTGTTCAGACCATACCTTGTGGGCGACATTCCGCCACTTGCGGGCGACCTCGTGTTTGCGGCGGTCGCAGACGAGGAATCTGGCGGCGTTTTCGGTGCTGAGAACCTTGTTGAGAACCACTGGGATCTCGTGTCGTGTGACTATCTGCTCACCGAGGTAGCCGCACCGACACTTACAAAACTCGGGTCGTCCGTGCTGCCGGTTACCGCAGGGGAGAAAGGAACTGGGTGGCGGATCCTCTCAGTACGTGGCACCCCAAGCCACGCCAGTCAGCCGTTTGGTGCTGACAACGCCGTTGTTCCCCTCGCTGAGTCGGTCGTCTCACTAGCGTCTACACCGACTCCGGTTTCGATAAGCGAAGAATGGACAACGTTTGTCGATGCGCTTGATCTAGACGTTGACGTCGCAATGCGGCTGAAGCATCCCGATACTGTCGACGAAGCGATCGACGATCTAGCTGAGACCGATCCGCTGCTTGCGAGGTGGGCACATGCCAGCACGCACATGACCGTTGCTCCAACAACGTTGACTGCCGGTACTAAGACGAACACCATTGCAGATTTCGGGACGGCGTCCGTTGACATTCGCTTGCTGCCTGGCCAGTCTCAGGACGACGCCGACTCGCATCTTCGTAAGGCCATGGGTGAGACGGTCGCTGCCCGTGTCGATATCGAACGGGCATCGATTGGAGAGGCCACCCTGTCAATGGCCTCGGGGCTGCTGTGGGAAGCGATCGGCGACGCCGCACAAGAGCACATCGGGTCTCGCGCTTTGGTGCCAATGACGAGTCCGGTCGCGACGGACGCGAGATTTTTCAGGCGTCGCGGAGTCACATCGTATGGAGTAGGTTGGTTCGACGACGAGGCAGCATTTTCCGAGCTGCTATCCATGTTCCACGGTCACAACGAGAGAGTCCGAGTGACATCCGTCAACCAAACAACCGCGTTTTTGAGTACAACGGTGGAGCGCTTCGGTGCCAGGACATCCGTCCTTCCGCGCCAGGACATCGCATCGAACAGACCTGAATCGACGTAGGGGTGTCGCTAGCAGAGCCCGACGGGTACGACCAGGTACGGACGATTGTGTGTGACCTTGACGGCGTCCTGTACGTTGACAGCGAGCCGGTCCCCGGTGCTGGAGAGGCCCTTGAGCGTTTGCAATCGGACGGGTACGACCTGTTGTTTGTGACCAACAACGCAACAAGAACACCAGCCATGGTGGTTGCCAACATTGCGCAACGCACCGGGTTTGTCACCACAGCGGACCGTGTGGTCACTTCGCCACAAGCTGTAGCGCATTATCTCAAGGAGAATCAACTTGACGACTGTTTTGTGATCGGAGAGGACGGTCTGCGAGAGACGCTGCGCTATTCGGGACTGAGACTCGTGGAGGACTGGAGAGAGGCGAAGACGGTGGTCACCGGTCTCGACAGAAGTGTGACGTACCGACGTTTCGCAGACGCCACTCTCGCGATTCGTCACGGTGCGCAGTTTATATGCACGAATTTGGACCCGACATATCCGACACCTGCAGGGCTTCAGCCCGGCGGAGGTGCCATTGCTGCGTTAGTCGAAGTCGCGGCGGGTGTCACCCCGGTGTCTTGCGGAAAACCCGCGGCCCCGATTCGGGACCTCATCGCATCTCGCCTGGCGCCAGGGCAGGTTGTCGTGGTTGGTGATCGTATGGATACTGACATTGCAATGGCTACTGCGCAGGGTTGGTTTGGTGCATTGGTGCTCAGCGGTTCGACGGATGCGAGTTCGGCCCCTGCGCCGACACCACGAATGCTCGTGCTCGACTCTATTGCTGACCTGCCCGGAGAACTTCGCCGCCGTTGCGCTATCTGAACTGAGTGGGAAACCCGAGCGTGGCCCGGGGCCTGTGAATGAGCGCGAGGCGCCGTATCAGCACCGTGCGAAACATCAGTGTGACGAGGGCTCCGACGAGGAACCCTGCAACGTGGGCCTCCCACGCCACGTTCGGTGACTGGTCGGCGAATTGGCTGACGAACCACAACCCGAGATAGATGAACGCCGGAATTGGCACAAAGAATACAATTACCAGCGATGTGATCTTGTTTTTTGGAAACAGTACCAAATACGCTCCGAGTACTCCGGCAACGGCGCCGGACGCTCCGACCAGCGGAATCACGCTGTCTGGATTTGCTGCGACGAATCCCAACGTGGCCAACAGCCCGACGCCGAGATACCCGAACAGGAACCACTTCGGCCCGTACGCCTCCTCGACATTGTTGCCAAAAATCCATAGGAACCACATATTGAACAGCACGTGTAACCAGGAGCCGTGTAGAAACAGCGAGAAAAAGATCGACGCCAGAATCGCCTTGTCCGCAAAGAACCCCGGCTCAGAGACATCGCTGCACGTGTCGGAGTCGACTTCGGATTGCGAGACTGGTTCCCACGTCACGACCTCGCACGCAATCGCCGCGTTCTTGTAGAGGAACTCATCCTCCGCGTCGGTCGAATCATGGGGTTGCACAAACGCAAACACGGCGAGGTTCACAGCTATCAGGACCAGCGTGACGATGGGAAACGTCTTCGTTGGATTGATGTCTCTGATCGGGATCATCCGTTAGACCTTTTGCGGTTCGATGGGCGATAATGCACAACATGGATACTACGCACACACCAGCTAACAGCGCGCCGAACCGGACCGATGCGTTACAGGAGCTCGCCGATATCGATGCGGCAGAAGCTCCCGACGTCGCCGAAAGGCTCGCTGCAGAACTCACCGAGAGACTTGAGGATTCATCGCCGGTCTCACAAGCAGGTGAGCAACTTGCCGCGAACTTCGATTTGACTGAGACCCCGACTGGCCCGTGAACTCGGATCCGCAAACGTAGTCTTGAGCCAAATGTTTATGGATGTGGGTATGTGTCTCTGTGGTGCGATACCATCTCGTGTACCGGGAACTAGCGGCGACACAGACGTGCCGCCATCGTTGGCCAAGAAGAACTTCTCGTGATTTGGATCAAAGAATAATGACATCGAATCTCATTCCCACGCGGGTCGCCTTCGTCGCATCCGAGGAAAACCATGCAGGCACTGAGCTTGCGAAGACGCTTGCTGGGTCAGCGTTTGCAGACTTTGGCTTCGAGGGCGTCTATGCACCCATTGGGTCTGCAATCGGCGATGTCGATGCAGTGGTCGGTGTTGGTGGCGACGGCACCGTGCTGCATGCTGCCGCGGTGGCGCGTGCGGCAGACATTCCAATCATCGGCATCAATCTGGGCCGCGTTGGCTACCTCGCTGAGGTTGAGGCAACCGATGCCGGGAAGGTTTTGCAACGTCTCGGTGCAGAGGGCCTTGAAGAGGTTGAGCACCCAACGATTGAGGTCACTTTCGAAGATGGGACAGCGCTCACTGCTATCAACGACGTCGTTGTGGAAAAGGTAGTCAGCCAACGCATCGTGGAGCTCAAGGTTGCGATCGACGGTGAGGCGCTGACACGGTACCGGGCCGACGGCATCATCGTTTCGACTCCACTCGGGTCGACCGCGTACTCACTGTCCGCCGGTGGACCCATTGTTCAGCCAACAGTTGAATGTATTGTGATGACTCCGATTGCTCCGCACAGCCTTTTGAACCGTTCCTTTGTCGTTCGTCTCGACGCAGTCGTCAGCATCCAGACCGCATCTGATCGACCCGCTCAAGTACACGTGGACGGTCGTGGGACGCGCAAGCTTGCCCTTGGCGAGACCGTACATGTCACCCGCTCGAAGCGCCCGGTACGGTTCTTGGTCACCGGTGGCGCCCCGTTTCCTCGCGCGGTACGAGATCAATTTGGGCTTCGTCATGCTTGAGGAACTATCGGTCAAGAATCTCGGAATTCTCGGACAAGCATCGATTGACATCCCTTCGGGATTCGTCGTGGTGACGGGGGAAACCGGGGCAGGCAAGACTTTGCTGTTGGGGGCGCTGCGGCTTCTCGCCGGCGAAAACGCGAGTCGGAGCGGGGTCGGTCCGCAGGGCGACGAGCTGTCGGTCACCGGTAGGTTCCTCATCGACGGCGTCGATGTTGTCGTGCAACGCAAGGTGACTACCAAAGGCAAGTCGCGGGCCTACCTCGACGGCGAGATTGCAGCGGCTGGCGATCTACGGCGAAAAATCGGTGAACGTGTGGAAGTTGTTGCGCAGCATGATGGCTTTCGCCTCGGTTCCCCCACCGGCGCGCGCACTTTTCTCGACGATGCGCTTGATTCGCTGCAGCGCTCGACACTCGACATGTACGCGCAAAAGTACGCAACGTGGCGCGGTCTGATTAGTACCCGCGCTGCGATCGGGGAGGACCTGAGGTCGCTCGAACGTGAGCGTGAGATGGTGGAGTTCCAGGCACAAGAGATCGCGGCGGCAGGTTTCTCTATCGGTGACGACGCAGATCTTCAGATCCGGGTCGAGCGGTTGCGCAATCGTGAGGAGATCAGCGAACTGTTCAACGGGATCGACATCGCGCTCAACGCCGATCACGGGGCTGTGTCAGCGCTCGCGGATGCCGGTAGCCTCGTGCGCCGTCTGGTCAAGCTTGACGTCTCGGTTACCGGCATGATGCGCCAGGTAGCCGACATCGAGGAAAGCCTCGCGGTTCTGGCGGGGGAGATCGCACGTCATGGTGCGGACGATGTAGGCGACGGCGACATGTTGGAGTCTGTAGAAATGCGTATTGCGCTTCTCAGCAACCTGCGTAGAAAGTACGGCGACAGCCTCGAGGATGTGTTGGCGTTCGCTAAACAGGCGTCAATGCGGCGCGATGAGCTGTGCGAGTTCATCGAGCGCTCGGGAACGCTTGACGATGAGATCGAAGGTGCGTTGCGCGACGTGGGCGCCGCCGCCGCGGATCTGACAAACGTACGCATCGCCCGTGCGCAAGAGTTGGCGGAGGCCACCGTTGGACACTTAACCGCTCTCGGATTCACCGATCCGTCGGTCGCTTTCACGATCACACCGCTGCCACCCGCGGCACACGGCGCCGACCGTGTCGTTCTCGAATTTGCGTCGCACTCCTCGCTTACTCCATCGCCGATCCAGAAGGTCGCATCGGGTGGTGAGCTCTCGCGGTTGGTGCTTGCGCTCAGACTTGCGGCGGGAATCGAGTCGGCGGCGGTGGTGGCGTTCGACGAGATCGACGCAGGCATCGGTGGACTCACAGCCCGCGCAATGGGTTCCCGACTCCAAGAACTTGCGAGTGGTAGGCAGGTGTTTTGCGTGACGCATCTGCCCCAGGTTGCGGCCTACGCGGACGGGCACATTTTCGTCGAACGCGACGGAACCGTTGCTACTGCACGTGTCCTGAGTCCACAGGAACGAGTGGACGAGATCGCCCGCATGTTGTCCGGCATGCCAGAATCCAAAAGTGGAATCCGCCATGCTGAAGAGTTACTTGCTTCGTCGGTGAGATCCGGAGTCGCACAAGAGTCGGCTATGCTGCGGTCGTCCTAGGTGGAGAAACAACGTTGACCAAGTACATCTTTGTCACTGGGGGAGTTACTTCAAGCCTCGGCAAGGGGATCACCGGCGCCTCTCTCGGGCGGATTCTCAAAAGTCGAGGGTTGCGGGTCGTTATTCAGAAGCTCGATCCGTATATCAACGTCGACCCCGGCACGATGAATCCGTTTGAACACGGCGAGGTGTTTGTCACAGATGACGGTGGCGAGACTGATCTTGACCTCGGACACTACGAGCGGTTCATCGGGGTGTCGTTACGTCGGGAATCGAATGTCACAACCGGGTCGGTGTACCAGACGGTCATCGCAAAGGAACGCCGCGGTGACTACCTCGGCGCCACCGTGCAGGTCATACCCCACATCACCAATGAGATTAAATCCCGCATTCGTAAGGTCGGGGACAACGACGACGTCGATGTTGTCATCTGTGAAATCGGTGGAACTGTTGGAGACATCGAAAGCACTCCGTTTCTTGAAGCCATCCGTCAGATGCGCAAAGACGTCGGTCCCGATAACATTTGTTACATCCATGTGACGCTGGTTCCGTACCTGGAGACAAGTGGCGAGCTGAAGACCAAACCCACCCAACACTCCGTTGCTGAGCTGAGAAGTCGTGGCATCCTTCCCGACGTCATTGTGGTGCGCTCAGATCGCCCTCTCGACGAAGGAGCTCGCCGCAAGATCAGCTTGTTCTGCGATGTTGAGCCCGATGCGGTAATCAACGCGCTGGACGTAAGCAACGTGTATGCGTTGCCCCTAGCGCTCAGCGAGATGGGCTTTGACACCGCGGTACTGAGAACACTTCACCTCGATCTGCCAGCGGCCGATCTTGCCGACTGGGCGGCGATTGTCGAGCGGATGGACTCACCGACCGAGGAAGTGGTTATTGGCATAGTCGGCAAGTACGTCGATCTTCCTGACGCATACAAATCAGTCGTGGAGGCGATCCGCCACGCCGCCGCGGTGAATGACGTGAAGGCGAAAATCAAGTGGATTCCCAGCGATGATGTTGAGGGGCTGCTTACCGCAACCTACCTGGAGGGGATGGATGCGATCCTGGTTCCAGGCGGGTTCGGTCACCGAGGGATCGAGGGTAAGGTTCAGTCGATCCGTTACGCACGAGAGAACAACGTGCCGTTTCTAGGTCTCTGTTTGGGCCTCCAGTGTGCAGTGATTGAGTATGCCCGCCATGTGCTGGGGTTGGCGTCGGCGCACTCTGGCGAATTCGAACCGATGACCGAACATCGCGTCATCGACCTGATGGAAGACCAGACGGGGGTGCTGGACAAGGGTGGAACGATGAGACTCGGCCTGTATCCGGCGAAGTTACGCGAAGGGTCGCTCACGCGTGCTTTGTATGGTGAGGAACTGATATATGACCGGCATCGCCATAGGTGGGAAGTGAACAACAAATATCGCAAGGACTTGGAAGATGCCGGTTTGCAGATGGTCGGTGTGTCACCCGACGACAGGCTCGTGGAACACATCGAACTCCCGTCGCACCCGTTCTTCTTAGCGAGTCAAGCACACCCCGAACTACGGTCTCGGCCCGATCTGCCACATCCAATGTTCGTCGGGTTTCTCAAAGCAGCTCGCGACCGCTCGCGCCTAACGCACGGCGTGAGCGTCGACGATCTAACAGCGGACCATTTGCCAAAATCGTGAACCGGTTCCGCATCACCTCTGAGGTGGCGGTAGCGAGAACGGCGTTCATCACAACCGCCGAGCTGACGGTAGCGACGCCCGACGGTGGAGAGGTCACCAGAGTTGTCGTTCGGCACCCGGGTGCGGTCGCAGCGGTCGTCTGGGACGGATCGGTTGTCGTTCTCGTTCGGCAATACCGCTCAGCAGTTGATGCATACCTCTTGGAGATCCCGGCAGGCAAACTCGACGAATCAGACGGATCCGGAATCGCGGCGATCGAACGTGAGGTCCGTGAGGAGCTTGGGTACACGGTTCGAGACGTGTCACACATTGCCGGTTTCTACACGGCGCCGGGGTTCACAGACGAATACATAGACGTTTTTGAGATGACGGCAGTCAGCCAAGTCGGCCTGGAACCCGACGGCGCAGAGGAGCAGCACGCGGAGATCGTAAAACTCTCGCTCGCCGACGCATTAGCGCTCATTGATTCCGGGGACATAGAAGATGCCAAGACGATCATTGCGTTGCATTCCGTACGGGATCGGAAGTGAATCTCAAGACGATCGCTGACGACTACATCGGATCGATCGTGACCGAGGCTGGACAGTCTCCGCTTACCGCCGAGGCCTACCGGCGAGACATTTTCCACTACCTAGACTTTCTGTCCGGTAGGGAGCCGACGACCAAGTTGGTCGCCGACTATGTCGAAGGTTTGACTGACGTTGGGCTGCAAACGAGTTCGATCAAGCGTCGAGTATCCGCGTTGCGCGGCCTACACCGACACGCGGTCCGCGAGGGGTTGCGAACTGACGACCCGACCGTGAAGTTGGCAACGCCGAGACCTCGCAGGTCGCTTCCGAAGGCGCTGACAATCGACGAGGTGCGGCGCCTCCTTATCCCATCTCGAGACGACACGCCGCTGCAACGGCGGGACACCGCACTACTTGAGTTCCTCTACGCGACGGGGGCTCGGGTAAGCGAGGCGAGCATGTGCGACATGTTCGATGTCAACCTCATTGATCGCACCGTTGTCGTCACTGGCAAGGGAAACAAGCAGCGACTCTTGCCGCTCGGCACCTATGCCGTTACAGCGATCGATGCGTATGTTGAAGTACGCGTGAACGGGCGGACGGACGCGCTGAATACGGGAGCGCTCTTTCTCAATGCCAGAGGTGGCCGCCTCACCCGGCAAGGGATGTGGGGAATACTCAAGCGAGCGGCTTGCGCAGCAGGAATCCCAAGCGATCGAGTGTCCCCACATGTACTGCGGCACTCGGCAGCTACACACATGGTCGAAGGAGGCGCTGACCTGCGTACTGTCCAGACAATGCTCGGTCACGCTAGTATTTCTACAACGCAGGTCTACACACGCGTAACGCCAGAGCACCTCTATGAGGTGTACGTCAGTGCACATCCGAGAGGGCGCTAGCGGGCGCAGTCAAGGGAACCGCCGTCAAAGTGGGAGCAACCAGTGAACATCGAAGCGATTGCGTCGGACCTTCACGACGAGCGTCGCAAACTCTTTCGGCAACTCGACGAACTCGGCGCTACCGAATCCGGTGACCTTACCGGCGATGTCGATTACGGCAACGCGTTTGCAGACGCCGCCGCCGCCACCGCCGAACGCAGCGAAGTGCTTGGCCTCGTCCAGAACATTACGAGGCTGTTGGGTGACATTGACCGCGCAATCTCGTCGATTTCCGACGGGACGTACGGGATTTGCGCCTCATGTGGAAACCAAATTGGTGCTGCCCGGATGGAGCATCGTCCGACGTCGCGGTTGTGTATTTCCTGTAAGTCGTCGCTCGCTTCCTAGTACTCGCGACCTGATGACGATCCATACCGCGGCAGTGGAACGCTAAACGTGGCTTCACTTGCGCACGTTGTTCGACGCTTTTCTAGACACGTTCTCGCAAAACCGTTGACCGATGTGGATATCGAGTTCATCAGGACGCTGATCAGCCCGGATGAGGAACCGTTGTTCTGGCGCCAACGCCTCGGTGATCAACAACACGCGGTTGTCACCGCACGCCGTATGTTGTCAACGCATGCACACGGCAGGGCCGTGTTGCGTGCGGCGTTGTGGCACGACATCGGAAAAATTGATAGCGACCTCGGTGCAGTGACGCGTGCGTTCGCTACAGTCGCCCGGCTGCTCAGGCTCCCTCGCCCCATCCGTTGGCGCCTCTACGACGACCATGGGCCGATCGGAGCGCGCTATCTCGCAGCCATGGGTTGCGAATCGCTGGTGGTCGATTTCGCCAGGTTCCACCCCGATAGCGGACCCTCTGTTTACTCGAAGGCCATATGGGAATCTCTGCTTCGTGCTGACGATGACTGAACAGCGGGTGTTTTGACGATGCGGAGACGATGCATGACACAAGCAGTTGACTCGGATGCGCGGCAGAGGCGATAACATGGGAGGGTCGATTTGTTGGAGACAGTGTGTCGTTTGAAGTGCAAACACGAGTGTTCGAGGGTCCGCTCGATTTACTCTTGCAACTCATCACTTCGCACCAGTTGGAGATCACAGATCTGTCGCTGTCCTCGATCGTTACGGAGTTTGTGGCGCATCTGGATGCCATCACGGATACCGACATGGAGTCGACTTCTGAGTTCTTGCTCATAGCGGCCACGCTGATTCAGCTCAAAGCTCGGCACCTTCTTCCCGATGGTCGTCCGCTCGATCTCGACGAAGAACTCGAGCTCGCGGGCGAGAGGGACAAGTTGCTCTCTCGGCTCCTCGCGTGTCTCACATTCAAAGATGTGGCCGCGGTGTTGTTGCACCGCCTCGAAGCAGTTGAGCGTTGGGTTGCGCGCGATGTCGGGCTCGACCCTGGGATCGAACCCGCACGGGCAAACGTGCGCTTGGGTGTCTCGCTTGATGAGTTCCACGCCATTGCCTCCCTCGCGTTTTCAGAAAGGCTTGTTGACCCTGATCTCGACCACCTCGATTTCGACGTGCCCTCTGTCGACGAAGCAATTACCGATCTCCGAAGAAGGATCGCCAGCGAAGCAATCCTTGAGTTTGATGCCGTCGTTGAACACTGTGAGCGGTCGATCGAGGTCGTTGCTTACTTTCTTGCCCTACTTGAACTGGTGCAGTGGGGGTTGGTACACGCCACCCAAGAAGTGACTGCATCACCCATCACCTTTGAACGAAACACATCTACGATGCTCATCGGTGTCATCGATGTGTTTGGTGAAACGTCAGAATGGCAGACCAACTGATGGATGTGCTGTCGACCATTGAGGCGATTCTGTTTGTCGCTGATGAGCCGGTCTCGGCCGCCGAACTCTCCGAGCTACTCGAGGTCCCGCGTACCGAAACTGACGAGGCGTTGGTCGCCCTCCGGGAGAGGCATGCCGCGGGCCCATCAGGACTCGTCGTACGCAACGTTGGAGGAGGGTGGCGGCTCTACACGGGGGAAGAGGCGAGACCGTACCTCGAACGATTTGCCGCGACCGAGCGCGCCGCGCGACTTTCCAAGGCAGCGCTCGAAACACTTGCGATCGTCGCGTACCGGCAACCGGTGTCTCGCGGACAGGTTGCCGAGGTTCGCGGAGTCGATTCCGACAGGGTGCTGCGGACACTCGAGCGCCGGGGGTTTATCTACGAATCTGGTCGAGATGACGGACCCGGGCAGGCTGTGCTGTACGAAACCACGGACCTGTTTCTTGAAAAGCTCGGGATTGTCGGTCTAGCTGAGCTACCACCGCTTGCCGATCACGTGCCGCCAGCAAGCGTCGTGGATGTTCTAGAGAGACCGTTTCGTCCGGAGGAATCATCGAACGGATCCATAAGTTGATCGCTCACGCCGGGCTATGTTCCCGGCGTAGGGCGGAGCAGCTGATTTTCCAGGGTCGCGTCACGGTCGACGGACAGCCGGCCACGATCGGTCAACAAGTTGATCCGCAAAGTGTCCTAATTGTGGTGGACGGCGTTCCACTACCCGTGCGTCCTGACCTCGTGTATTACTTGTTGTACAAGCCGGTCGATGTCATTTCTACCGTGAGCGATCCCCAAGGGCGCACCGTTGTTGTGGACCTTGTGCCAACAACGACCCCGGTTCACCCTGTAGGCCGCCTCGATTCTGACTCCGAGGGACTGATCCTCCTCACCAACGATGGAGATCTCACCCATCGCTTGACACACCCGAGCTTTGGGGTCGAAAAGACGTATCAGGCAGTTGTCGATGGCGCGGTGACTTCAGCGAACATGGCCCGGCTTGTCCGCGACGGCGTTACCCTCGATGATGGCCCGGCAAGACCGGTTCGTGCGGTCGTCAAAGCAACATCGAAGGGAACGTCGCTTGTGGAGATCGTGCTTACCGAGGGGCGCAACCGAGAGGTTCGACGGATCTTTGACGCCATCGGGCACCCAGTTGTGAGACTGGTCCGCACCGCCATCGGACCGATCCGGGATCCGAGCCTCAAACCAGGTACCCAACGGTCGCTGAGCGCTGACGAAGTTCGTTCGCTCTACACCGCTTCGGCGGGCGGTACGGCGGTCCAAGCATGACGTCAGCGATCGATACGGTGACCATTCGCCCAAGGCCGGGGGCCTTTTCCGCGACAGTCACGGTGCCGGGCGACAAGTCTCTGTCGCACAGGTCGTTGATCTTTGCTGGGTTTGCTAACGGTACGAGCATCGTATCTGGGCTCGGTACCGGTGAAGACATCCAGTCGACCAAATCGATCCTGGCTGACCTAGGAGTTGTGTTTGACGGGGACTCGGTTATGTCCCCTGGTGTCCGAGAATGGACAGAACCAGCAAATGTTCTCGACTGTGGAAACTCAGGCACGACGATGCGCCTTATGGCAGGTGCGTTGAGTGCAGCGTCGTTTGAGTCGGTGCTTGTTGGAGACGAGTCATTGTCGAGTCGCCCGATGGAGAGACTGGTCGGCCCCCTCGGCGCTCTCGGGGGCAGGGTCGAAACGAGCAACGGCACCGCACCCATGACCGTTGGTGGCGCCGACGTGACTCGTCGGCCTGCCGACGCTGTCCTGCCGGTGGCTTCAGCACAACTCCGGACCGCGTTCGCGCTTGCTGCAATCCAAGGAGACGCACCGTCAACGATCGCCTCGCCCGATGGGTTCCGTGATCACACGGAACGGTGGCTGGTCACTCTCGGCCTCGGTGAACGAGTCGGCAAATCAGTGCTGCGCATCGTCCCTGGCGAGATCCCTCCCGGTGAATACGATGTACCAGGTGACCCTTCAAGCGCTGCCTTTCTCTGGGCGGTCGCTGCAATCCGCACCGGTTCATCGGTAACGACACCGGGAGTCTCGCTTAACCCTGGAAGGATCGGGTTTCTCCAAGTCCTCGAAATGATGGGGGCCAAGGTGGAAGCCGAGGTAACGGGCGCCATTTTGGGAGACCCGATTGGGACGGTAACTGTTACCGGTCAGACGTTGCACGGTGTTGATCTCAGCGGTCCGGTCATCGCCGGCGCGCTAGACGAGTTACCGCTCGTTGGTGTGGTTGCGTGTTTTGCGGAAGGGATGACGACGGTCCGAGATGCGGCAGAGCTCCGAACGAAGGAGTCCGATCGGGTGAGCGCAACAGTCGCGATTATCGAGAACATGGGTGGCGGGGCGCAAGAGCATGCTGATGGGTTCGACGTTGTCGGCCTAGGCTTTCTTGAAGGTGGAGAAATAGACACCCGCAACGATCACCGCATTGCTATGGCAGGCGCGGTTGCTGCTTCGTGCGCAAGTGGGCCGTCGACGATTAACGATGCGGGCATTGCCGGGGTGTCGTGGCCAGACTTCTACGAAGTTCTCGAATCACTGTGGTCATAACGATCGACGGGCCGTCCGGTGTCGGAAAGTCGTCGGTAACACGAGCCGTGGCTTCTGCGTGTGGCTACGAGGCACTCGATACGGGTGCGATGTATCGAGCAGCGACTCTCGCCGTGTTGCAAGCCGGTGTTGCTCCTGAAGACACCAACGCTGCTATCGACGTGATCGAACGATCACAAATTGTCTACGCCGATGGCGCGATTCTGTTGGGTGGCGCGGACGTGTCAGCCGAAGTGCGCGGCAGCGAGGTAACCAGTGCCGTGAGCGTCATCGCGGCCATCCCGCAGGTCCGGCTCATTCTTGTGGATCTGCAACGTGCCTGGGTCAGCGAAAGGGACGGCGAAGCCGTCGTCGAGGGCCGTGACATCGGCACGGTCGTGTTCCCCGACGCTGCAGTGAAGATCTTTCTTGTTGCGCGGCCCGAGGTGCGTGCGAGGCGCCGGGCTGGTGACGCTGAGGTCTCCGACCTTTCTACACATGCTATCGAGCACAGTTTGCGTCGCCGCGACCATCTGGACTCGACACGCAAGATCAGTCCGATGCTGGCTGCCGACGGGGCGCTCACGATCGACACTTCCGAGTTGAGCCTGTCTGAAGTTACCGAGAAAGTTCTTGCAGCGGTCGCCGTCTCTGTCGACCCGGTGTAGCTGCCTACAGAGCGAGCAAGTCAAGCGATTCGGTTGCGGTGTGATCCCGGTCGGCCTGCATAGGTCCGGAGCGGTGTGGGCCTTGGGCGGCGAATCCACCTTCAACGAGATATTGAAGAGAAATGATGAGCTGACGAAGCGCCGGCGGTAGAGGGAAATACTCGTCTTCGTTGGTAACGCTCAAAAGCTCTACTCCGTCCTTGGGATCGATAGCGTCGATCACTTCACGGAGGCGTTGATCTGGTGCGGAGGCACCCGCCGTCACCCCGACAACCTTGTGGCCGACCAACCATTCGGGATCAATCTCATCGAGGCCACTGACGCGATGGGCCTCCACACCTTGGAGCCGCGCAACTCGCACGAGGGCTTGGGTGTTTGATGAGTTCTCCGAGCCGACGACGAGGATAAGCGTCGCCTGTCTTGCGAGCGCAATCGTCGCTTCTTGCCGATTCGTGGTCGCGTAACAGAGGTCGCTTTTGCGGGCGGTGTGGAGATCTGGGAAAGCAATTGTTGCCGCGCTCAGCACCGACTCCCATTCGAAAAAGCCCAGCGTCGTCTGGGCGACCAACGCTACCTTTTTCGGATCACGAGGTGTATACCCACCGAGGCCGCTATCGGGATCGATCAATCGAACGGAGTCGGGCGCCTCAGCGACTGCACCCATAGCTTCGTCGTGGCCGTGATGACCGACGTAGATGATGTCGAAATCGTCAGCGGCCATGCGTTTAATTTCGTGGTGCACCTTTGTAACGAGAGGACACACGGCGTCGACCATGATCGCCGATCGGCCTTCTGCGGCAGCCACCACGTCGGGTGCCGAACCGTGGGCTGAAAGCATTACAGGGCTCCCCGGCGGTGCGTCGACGATGTCATCAATGAACACCACACCAGCCCGTTCAAAGGCCGCGACAACGTCGGCGTTGTGGACAATTTCATGAAAGCAGTACACCGGCCCCTCGAACACTTGGACCATCCAGGTGAGGGCCTTTATCGCCATTTCAACTCCGGCGCAGAAACCCCGCGGCTCGGCAAGGATCACTTTGTCTGCCATGGCGGCATGCTACTCGGCCAAGACTGCACAAAAGGCAGCGTTTGGTGCGCCGTGGCCTGTCGACTCGGTGCCGCCCAATTCTGTCGATGGCCCGCGCAGGGGTATCCTCTACGATATATGTCGTATCCGACGGTCCTCGAGATCACCCCCGATTCTCCTGCCGCGCTCGCAGGTCTCGCCGTTGGCGATACCTTTGTCGCGGTGAATGGCGCGGCCCCTTCAGACATCATTGAGTACCAACAACTCATCGACGAACCGGAGCTGTCAATCCAGACCGAACGGGACGGAATTGCCCGGTCTGTTGAGATCAGCAAGCGGACCGGCCAGCCGCTTGGGATTCGTCTTGATTCCTCGATCTTCGATCGAGTACAAACCTGCGACAACCATTGCGCATTCTGCTTCATCTATCAGCTACCGCCGGGGATGAGAAAGTCTCTGTACCTCAAAGACGACGATTATCGGCTGTCGTTTCTCTACGGAAACTTCACCACTCTCACTCGGTTCACCGAGCTCGATCTCGCCCGTGTTGTTGAGGAACGTTTAGGGCCGCTCTATGTGTCCATCCACACCACCGACCCGGCAGTGCGTACCGACATGCTTCGAAACCCACGCGGTGCGACCAGTCTGCGGTGGTTGCGGGCCTTGCTCGATGCGGGCACTGTGGTGCACGGGCAGATCGTTCTGTGTCCGACGGTTAACGGCGACGAGGTTCTTGAAAGAACCCTGTGCGAGATCGTAGGTCGTTACAGCGGTATTCAATCAGTTGGGATTGTGCCGCTGGGTATCTCGAAGTACAGCACTGAACCCGGTCTCATCCCTCATACACGTGATACCGCGCGGCGTGATCTTGAGATCGTGCATGCGTGGCAGGCCGTAGCACACGAGCGTCTGGGGCGACGCTTATTTTTTGCGTCGGACGAGCTGTACCTTCTTGCCGGGCTCGACATTCCATCGAGTGAAACCTACGAAGATTTTGCGCAGCACGAGAACGGCATCGGGATGGTGAGGGCCTTCTACGACGAGTTGGAACGTATCGAGAATGGCTCTGGTGGCGATGTCCCTGTGGTGACAGGGGAGTGGCGTTCCATACCTGCGGCACCGGCGCTTGGATATCGCGCGCCGCGCGGCACCCGTCGAGGAGACGCCTCAACCGATAAGGGTGATGTTGTCGTACTCACTGGAAGTTACGGTCGAGCCGCGTTAGAGCCGATCGTTGGACGTCTGCAGGCGGTGGCTGGACGCAAGATTCGGCTGCTCGAAGTTGAAAATGATTTCTTCGCTGGCAACGTAGGAGTTGCCGGCCTCATGGTCGGGGAGGACCTCGTTCGCACTCTTCGCGAAGATGCTGAACCTGCCGCTGTGTACCTGATCCCCGATGTTGCGGTCGTCGGAAATACCTTCCTCGACAACGTCACTCTCGACACCGTCGTTGCGGCCGCCAAAGCATCGGTGCTGGTTGTGGAGACTACGGTTGCGGGTCTCCTCGATGGGGCCGCCGCATGAGTCGCGTGCCCGTGGTTGCAATTATCGGACGTCCGAACGTCGGCAAGTCGACACTTGTAAACCGTATCGTCGGTCGCAAGGAGGCTGTCGTCGACGCGCAATCGGGTGTCACTAGGGATCGTCGGGAGTTCGACGCAGAATGGTCGGGAGTCGAGTTTTGTCTGATCGACACTGGTGGTTGGGAGGCTCGACCCGACAAGGGCATCCCTGCCGGTATCAAGGTCCAGAGCGAGGTAGCGTTGAGCCTTGCGGACATGGCGATCTTTGTTGCAGACGCAACAACTGACATCAGCGACGACGACTTGGGGATCGCGAGACTTCTTCAGAAATCAGGGAAACCATACATCTTGGTCGCCAACAAGGTCGACTCGCCAAAGCAGGAACATACCTATGACCACCTGTGGGGGCTGGGTCTCGGCCAGCCTTTTCCACTCTCTGCTCTGCACGGCCGCGGCACCGGTGACTTTCTCGACGCCGTACTTGCCGAGATGCCCGCAGTCGACGGCGACGATCCCGAAAGGGTGCCGCTGGCGTCGCTGGCCATCATGGGCCGGCCCAACGTCGGCAAGTCGACGCTGCTCAACAAACTCGCCGGCGAAGATCGAGCAATAGTTTCGGAGATCCCTGGCACCACCCGCGACCCGGTAAACATTGTCGTCGATCTCGATGGTGAGCCGTTTGAGGTGATCGACACCGCGGGGATCAAGCGACGCACGAAGATCACCGACGATGTCGAGTTCTACTCAACGCTGCGTGCCCGTGAGGTGTTGTGGCAATCTGATGTTGCACTTCTCCTCATCGACGGGACCAGGGGAGCAAGCCACCAGGAGCAGCGCCTCGCCGAAGAGATCGTGAAGTCGGGCACCGGTCTCATCGTGCTCCTCAACAAGTGGGACGTCATTGACGAGAAACAGCGAGACTTTACTGAGGACTCCGTTGCGGACCGGCTCGCGTTCGTGTCGTGGGCACCCGTGCTGAGGCTATCTGCCAAGACCGGTTCGAGGATTCATCGTCTGCCAAAGGCCATCCGGATGGTATTGGAGAGCGCCAGATTCCGTGTGTCGACCGGCGAGATCAATCGCAAAATCCGCGAGTGGCAAGACATGCATTCACCGCCGGTGCGTAAAGGAAAGCGGCCAAGAATCATCTACTCCGTGCAGGCCGACGTGAGTCCGCCAACCTTCCTTCTCTACGTCCGCGGCGGCACCATTGGTGATGACTACTTGCGCTACATCGAGGGCAAGCTGAGAGCCACGTATGGGTTCGCAGGTACCCCAATCAGAGTTGTGGCCAAGCGCCGGGAACGCTGATGGTCGCTGAGGAACAAGCCAACGATGAGGAGAACGGGCACGTCGACCCGGCAGACGAACCGTGGCCGATCGGGTTTCTCATGTTCACCGGCCTCGTGGCGCTCTACCTCGTGTTACGTTTTGTTGATCTAGGCATCAAGGCGTTGCGCGCAATCTTCTAGGTACCGTGTCTGAACTAGGCGCATGCCGGCACAGGCCTGATCCTCGGCCACCGCTCAACACCGTCGGGGCTTACGACATAGAGGTAGTCACCATCATCCGCCGGGCTTGTAAACAGTTCCCTAAAACCTCGTGTGTAGCCGAGCGTAACGGCGTCGACAGGGAGGACGACGTCTGGATCGAACGTGAGATAGTCGGTCGCGTCGAGTTCGGTTCCGAAGTACTCGAAGTCGCCGGTGAGTCCAAGACGAAGCCGCGCAGCGCTCGACACGAATCTTGAATTGCTAAAAATCCCGGAGACGTCATTCACATACGCAGTGCCCTCGAAATATCCGCCGATGGCGACGAAATGGGCTTGCCCCCAGTTGCAGTGCCCGCCGGAAACAAACTCTTCAACCTCCGATCGCGGCGCCGGATCCCCCTGGGTGCCTGCCCACGGTGCGGTTTCTTCAACCTTGGCGAGACACGTGGGTCGAATATGTAAGGTTGCCGTCACGTCGAAAGGGTCCGAGAGGTTCAGCTCCGCAGCGCAGCTCAGCCTGTCGACTTTCGATGGCCACACGTAGCTCCACCGCAGCGTATACGCATCCGGCGACAGCGAGACGGTGGTGGTCTCGGGGGAGAAGGAGCGTCCGGCGCGCGTCACCAACCCGTCGGCGTAAACAGTGGCTCCGCCGGGGTCGACGATCCGTACACAAACAGTGACATCCGTGGCGGAGAGGATTTCATCAAAAGTGCGCCCGATTGTGAGAGTGATGACGTCGTTCGAGTCTCGGGCGGGCTCGATTGTGGGGCACTCGGTCGCAACAGCGACGCTGTCCGACCTAGTTTCACGGCTACTTTGCTCGGAGCTGGCCGCGTCTTGCTCAGTTGCGCCGGTACACGCAGAGGCGGTGAGTGCGATCGCAACGCTCAGCGATGCAAGCCGCTTGCTGCGTGCGAAAGTTGCGGTGCGTGTGGCGGTCTGATTCACCACCCGATGATACCGGCCAACCGAGTTTGTGGCCCGAGCAGACCGCCACCGTTCGCCGCTGTGGTGGTGGGCTACAATCGGATCTTGCGGGCTGTGGCGCAGTTTGGTAGCGCACTTGGCTGGGGGCCAAGGGGTCGCCGGTTCAAATCCGGCCAGCCCGACCGCAAAACCCCAATGATTCCAGGCTTTTCGGGGGTGGATGTTTGCTAGCCGAGTCGCTGGAGGCAACGAGTAGGCAACGAAACTTTCGAGAAATGTGCCGTTATTGCCCTTTTTGCGCCCTCTGATTTGTCTTCGTTCGCATACTGTGATCGTGTGTGCTTAGGCTGTGGTGCAACGTGTAGGCAAGCCTGGGACCGGAACCCATGTGACACGGATGCGGGACTGCCTGCGATAGCTTCAGATGCGTCGAAATAGGCAGGTGCCGCGGACACCACGCGGATACTGCATGGTAACCGTGGCCTTGAGTGGGGGACTCTTGCCTGCTTGTCGTTACAAGCCTGCGTGACTTGGACTAGCGATAGGCCCTCTCGTTCAGCTCGTCGTGGCGTCCTGCATCCAAGACGTGGATACATCTAGTATCGCGGTCAAGCATGTAAATGAAGCGCCAGTTATTGGTCGAGATTTTGTACTTGTAGACCTCGCCGTACTCTCTCCAAGCACGCGTACGGAGTCGCACTCGCTTGCGCGACTTCGCCTCATTGAATGGGTCGGCCTTAATCACCGCGATGGCCCGTTCGAAGTCTTGTCCTCGCCGTCCGTCCCTCTGGAGAAACCGAGTGACAGACGGTACTTGAATGTGGGACCAACCGGTTTCGCTGACCACCTATAGATCCTTAGCTCTGGTGGCGCTCGATCCGACCGAGAATGTCTATGACGGCGCTGGGCTCGGCGTGCTCGAACGCGAGCGTTTCCTCCCACTCATGCAGCAAGAAATCGATGTCGTCGGTTTCGGCGAGATCACGTATGAAGAGGGCGAGGTTGGCTTCATCGTCTACCAGGGCCTTGAACAGAGACGACAGCGTAGGGTTCCGCGGTGTCGTCAAGACTTGATCGGTTATGACCTGAGTGGAGAGTACAGAGAGGAGGAGAGGAAAAGAATCGTCACTAGCGCGTGCCTCACTGACGATACGTGTGGCTATAGGACCAGCAGTCGTCGAGTAGACCACGCGGCTGAGGTAGTTCAAAAAGTGTGCGGTGTCAGCGTACTCGTTCGGATGGTCGAGGACTGTCATGCTGTCTCCGATGTGGGTTCTGCATCGCCCTCAGCACCCACCGCCTGTTCCTTTAGCGAAACAGAGAAATTGAGCTGGGCGAACATGTCTTGGATGCGGGTAGCTAGCCCCACCGAGACTACGACGCGCGCAACGACCTCGGCTTCCGTCTCCTCGCGATTACTAGGCGACCCCACGGTTGCCTGGACGAAATCAAAAATGACCTCGTCTCGCAATTGC
>JADFQA010000023.1 GCA_022562055.1 Acidobacteriota bacterium
AGAACGCCGTGACATTCCCCGCATGGGGTACCGGTTGTCAACGACGGGGTGGTTGACCAGGTTCTTGGTCATGTCTGGTCGTGAGGCGTCAGGTTTGGTGAAAACCGCCCGCTCGTTGGCCAAAATGGGGTCAGCCAGGGTGAAGGCACTCGGTGGGGAGCTAAGTTCGGGTGCGGTGCGTCAGCTGGCGGTGGCCCGTGACCGGTACCCGGACGAGTGCTTACGCTCAGAGGATGTCCTGGTTAATGCCGGGGTGACGTTGGCACCACGTGAGTTGCAGCATCTCCTTTCGGTGTGGGGTCAGCAAGTGAACCACGCTGACGCTCTCAAGGACACCTCGGAGCGTGTTGAGCGGCGGGGTTTGTTCTGGTCCCAAACGTTGGGTGGCATGTTTGATATTGCGGGGGTTGCTGATCCGGTGTCTGGTCATGTGATCAACACCGCGTTGTGGTCCCTGATCAACCCGTCACTGTTGGTTGAGTCCGATACCAGGTCGATGCCGCAGCGTCGCCTCGATGCCCTTGTTGATATCAGCCAATACTGGTTAGATCACAGTGATGTGCCGGGGACGTCGGGTGGGTCGAAACCCCATGTCACGGTCACCATTGACTACCAAGCGTTGATCAGCGGGCTCGATTCTGATGGGTTGTTGCCTGAGGTTGATGGCACACCGGTGCACCCTGATCAGGTTCGTCGTATTTGTTGTGATGCGGGGATTGTTCGCATGGTTACCAGCGGTGAGTCTCAAGTGCTCGATGTTGGGCGGCGTACCCGCACGATCCCACCAGGGTTACGCAGGGTCCTGGAGCGACGTGACAGGGGGTGTACGTGGTCGGGGTGTCACGCACCGTTGTCGTGGTGTGACGCACACCATATTGTGCATTGGGCTGATGGTGGTGAAACAGTGTTGGAGAACCTGAGGTTGTTGTGTCGTCGTCATCACCGTGCCATCCACGAGAACGACCCCGAACCCGGCGACCGGCAAACCGTTGGTGCGGTGGTGGCCCGTAGCGGGTGCGACCCACCAGAACCATAGGTTCCTCGACGCTGGGGTGTAGTTGCCAGGTAGACGGCGGGTCGATGGCAGTCACCCGGATGAGAATGTGGACACATAATTGATACGCCACCGCGGGTGCCGACCGGATGGGGCCGGGTCGACGCGCCCCCGAAATGAAGCGGTCGTGGTTGCAGGCATAAGCCTCCGCGGTGGAATCGGCAACGGAGGTGTCTCAGGCTGTCGCTGCTAGGCGTCGGGAATCCAGGTTTCTAGGGGGACGCCTAGTCCGTGGGCCATTCGGTTCACGTATGCGAAGTAGCTAGTTACTTCTGCAATGTGGAGAATGTCGACGTCGCTGAACCCGCTGTCACGAAGAGCCCGGACATCGGTCTCGACCAAATCCGCAGGGTGCAGAGTGAGCTTGACTGCGTACGTCAGCATCGCAAGACGCGGCTCGCTGAGGTCCGACGCCGTCCAGTCAGCCTCGATACTTTTCAGCAGTTCGTCATCTTTGAGGAGGCGGCGCAGACCGCGCCGGTGGTGGGTTACTCAGTAGTGACACCCGTTTGTCTGGCTGATGACCAGCGCGATCAGTTCGCGCTCAACCTTGCGCAGCGTCTTTGTGCCAGACATCGCAGAGTTGTACAGGGCGAGGTGCGCATTGAGGCCCTTGGGGTCGAGCGAGTGGATCGCCATGATCTCGTCAACCCGACCGTAGGCCTTATCGACAACCGCGCCGTGCAACTCGCCGAGTTCGCCATCCCATTCGTCGTCGGGGATCGTCTCTATCCATGCCACTACTTGTTCCTTCTCTTCACGGTCGGATGGTACTTGTCGCCGAATTTCGGTGCCTGATGTGGTGATAATGACCGCTAAGGTCGACACGTGGACCTTGTACTCACTGACTCCGACCGGGCAGCGCTAGCCGGTGAATTCGGACCGGGCAGAGCGTTAGCGATGCGGATTGTTACCCGGGTAGCGCATGCGATGGGTGCGGAAAAGCTGCTCGACATCACCGGTGCTCACATCGATTCGTGTCTTGATCATGGTCAGGCTGGCATCGACTTCGCGCAAGGGCTCACTGAAGGCGGTAGTCGCGTGCGCGTTCCGACAACGCTCAACGTCGCCTCGCTCGATCTGCTGCATCCTGACTTATACCGGGGTCCGATAGAGACTGCGACCCGAGCACGACGCCTGATGCAGTACTACGAGGACATGGGATGCCAGCCGACGTGGACATGCGCCCCCTACCAGCTCAGTGTGCGGCCGGTGTTCGGCGCCCATGTTGCCTGGGCCGAGTCGAATGCGATCGTGTTCGCGAACTCGGTGCTTGGGGCTCGCACCCATCGGTATGGGGACTTTATCGACATCTGCGCGGCCATCACCGGTCGTGCCCCTGCTGCGGGTCTTCACCTCGATCAAAACCGTGTCGCCAACGTCATCATCGACGTGAGCGCACTGTCGCAGCGTCTGTTGAACGTCGACGTCTTCTACCAGGTGCTCGGCCAGCTAATAGGGGGACGAGTCGGGTCGCGGGTGCCTGTGATTGTTGGGTTGCCGCCCGGTGTTAGCGAGGACCGGCTCAAGGCGATCGGAGCGGCAGCCGCGTCATCGGGATCGGTTGGGATGTTCCACTGCGTCGGTAGCACACCCGAGGCCCCCGATCTGGCAACGGCTGGTGGAGGCAGAATTCCTCCGCAGCGGATAGTGGTGGATGCCGAGATGATCCGCAACTCCCGCGATGACCTGAGCACGTCGACCAGCACAAAGCTTGGAATTGTTAGCCTCGGAACGCCCCACTACTCACTGGCAGAGTTTGAACGCTTGATCGAGCTTCTGGGTGACCGTCGAATCCATCCCTCGGTCGATTTTTATGTCTCGACGGGGCGTGAAGTGCTGGAAGACGTGCAACGCAGGGGATGGCTCGATCGGCTTGAGGATGCCGGGGTCCAGCTTGTCACCGACACATGTACCTACGTGACATCCGTCATGGCCGAGCGGAGTGGCGTCGCCATGACAGACTCTGCAAAATGGGCGTACTACGCCCCGGGGAACATTGGTGTCGAAGTCGTGTTTGGTGCGACCAGCGATTGTGTTGAATCGGCGATTGCCGGTCGTGTCGTCCGCGACGACTCTGTGTGGGGACAGCGATGACTCCGTCTCGATCGTCAATCCCGGGTCGGTCGTTGTCGCCGGGAACCGCGGAAGGAATCGTGCTCAGGCTTGACGAACCGCTGAGTTTTTGGGGCGGGCTTGATGCAGAGACAGGCGAGATCGTCGACCGACGACATCCTCAGGTCGGCGTCAACGTTACGGGGACCATTCTCGTGATGGAGCGCGGACGGGGATCAAGCTCAGGCTCATCGGTTTTCGCTGAGGCGATCAGAAACGGAACCGCTCCCTCTGCGATCGTGATGGCTGAACTGGATGAGATTGTCGCCCTCGGCGCGATAGTGGCCGACGAGATCTACGGAATCAAGGTCCCTGTAGTTGTAGTCAGTCCGAGCGATCACAGTCTGCTGATCGACGGCAGTGCGATTCGAGTCTCGGCATCCGTTGACACTGCCACGGTTCACGCACCGTGATGGTCGAAGTGAGGAAGCATGAGCTGTACCGTTCGTGGACGGTTTAGACGTTGAATTGTGATGCCGCCAGCGGCGAAATCACACCTCGGTCACGCAGTCTTCGCCGAGAGCCGTGTGTGGGGTAACTGATGCGGAGGTTTTCATGTTGACCGCATCCATCAACCCGTTGACGATGCCCTCATCGAGCCTGCACACAAACTTTGGGTGGTTGATCGCGGTCATGCCGAACGGACACAGGCTCGTGATCAGCTTGTTCCCATCCACCACAGTGGTGTGGAACCCGGCGCCCATCATCGCCTTCGCCACGGCCTCGACAGCACCCTGGTAGCCGATGTCGCTGGGGAGTCCGACCTCTAGGGCGAGCTGAGCTCCGTATTCGCGGCCGACCTCTTCAGCAGCCTTCGCCGCGGTCTCGGGTGCCACCCGTTCAAGGACCTGAGCAAGCAATTCGGAGAGAAGCTCGTAACGACGGCCAGGGAACTGCACCTGTACTTGTTTCTGAGTCGCCTCGTAGTACTTGGCCGGGCGTCCAGCTCCAGGTTCGGAACGTCCGTCGGGTCGTTTGCGCGTCACCTGGAGGTAGCCACCGGTAACGAGCCGGTCGAGGTGATGGCGTGCCACGTTGGGGTGGATGTCAAACAGTTCGGAGGTCTCGCTTGCAGTCACCGGGTCCGCGGCTTCGCGGATTGAGATGTAGATTCCGCGCCGGGTGGCATCGCCAAGCGATCCAGTCAATTCACTGATCTCTTTGTCAAAAACATCAGCGTTCAACATCGTGCACCTCCTTCGGGATCTCAGGGTAGCAACGTTCACTATTCTATTCACTACCGAGATAGGAGATGGAGGATGGCGTGGTCGATACCGAAGCGGTGAAGTCCGCTGTAGGCAGAGTTCAAGATCCCGAGATACACCACTCTCTCGATGCTCTAAAGATGATCCGATCGGTTGACGTGACAACCGGCGGTGATGTTCGGGTCACTGTTGCTCTCACGGGTTCTGGGTATGCAATGGAAGCTGAGCTCACGGCCGCGATCACAGGCGCGACCGCATCAGTTGAAGGTGTTGGAAAAGTCACGGTTAGCTTTGAATTCATGACCGACGCCGAACGTGCCGAGGTTGTCGCGCTCGTACGCGGTGGTTCCGCGTCTGAGACTCCGAGCGTCCGAGAGATCCCCTTTGCGAAGGCTGGCAACCGGACTCGGATTATCACCATCTCGTCCGGAAAAGGTGGTGTCGGAAAAAGTTCTGTCACAGCAAACCTTGCTGTTGCACTGTCCAAGCTTGGCAAGCGAGTCGGGATCATCGACGCTGATGTTTGGGGTTTCTCCATTCCGAAGATGCTCGGCATCGACCGGGCGCCCAACGTTGTAGACGACCTTCTTGTGCCCCCATCGGCGTATGGCGTTGCGGTCATGTCAATGGACTATTTCGTCCCCGCCGACCAAGCCGTTATTTGGCGGGGGCCGATGCTGCACAAGGCAATGGAGCAGTTCTTGATGGATGTCGTGTGGGGGGACCCCGACTATCTGTTGATCGATCTGCCTCCGGGTACCGGCGATATCTCGATTTCTCTGTCGCAATTCTTGCCGCGTGCGACGGCGATCATCGTGACCACTCCGCAGGTCACCGCACAGCGTGTTGCAAAACGTGCGGGTCTCATGGCCAACAAAGTAAACCAAGAGATCATCGGCATCGTCGAGAACATGTCGTGGTTCATCGGTAATGACGGCGAGCGTTACGAGATCTTCGGCTCTGGAGGAGGAGAGGCGCTGGCGAAGGAGTTGGACGTACCGCTGCTCGCCAAGGTGCCGCTCGTACTGGAAATGCGAATCGGCGCGGACGAAGGTAAGCCGGTGATGGTGGTCGATCCGGACGGCGAGGCCGCTGCGGCATTTGTGGCGCTTGCGAAAGAAGTCGAAGCTCGCCAGCCGCGGCTACGCTCGCATCCAGAACTGGTTATTTCGTAGCGCTACCGCACTACCATTTCTCGTTGAAATACCACGGAGGCACAGACAATGGCTGATACGACCAAGATCCGCATAGGGATTGCTTCCGCCCGCGAACTCGAAGTCGAGGTTGCTGACGCCGACGCCGTCGTCAAACAGTTGGAACAGGCAATGGAGGCCGGTGAAGGTGTCGTCTGGGTTGAGGACACAACAGGACACAAACACGCCATCTCGGGCTCTTCGATCGCTTTCTTGGAAATTCGTTCGGAGAAGACCTCCGGTGGAGTCGGGTTCGGCAGCTGAAGCCACCCGGTGGTTCACCATGTCAAACGGGTGTTAGTGGCCGCCCGTCGCCTTGGCCAACGTGCGTTGGGTTTTGGTGAGGCCGCCGAGCATCGTGTGATAGTGCGGCAGTCGGCTTGGCGCGCAGCATCCCACTTGGAGCCATCCGATCTGTGCGCCAGCGTCTGCGAGACGAGCCAGAGCCTCGCCTGACGCGTGATCCTCACGCCCGACCCGTTCGAGTTCAGCTCGGGCCGCGTCCAAGGTATCGGCGAGGGCTTTCATCCGCGGACTCCTCTCGGGCCTGCAGCACTTCGATTCGAGATTCGCCAGTGCCGCCTCGACTTCTTTAAGAGCCTCGAAGGCGGGTTTGAGTGTGATGTTCGTCGTCATAGGACACCATGCTTCAAATCCTGGTATCGCCCGGCGGCGGAATGTCGACGTGTCTGTCGGCAGAGTTTCGTGGTGGTGGGCGTCTGTCAGGCTGGCCGATGGTGGGGATAGCCGTGTGAGTAACGCGTAGAGGGTCCCGTCGACGACGGGACCCTCTACGCGTTACATCTAGATTGGCTTCTAGCTGGCCTGGCGTGCGCGGCGCCTCTCGGCTAGCCAACGCTTGCGCAAGCGACGACGTTCGTCCTCAGCGTATGCGCCCCACACTCCCGCTTCTTGGTTTGCCTCGAGCGCATACTGGAGGCAGGCGGCCTCGACAGAGCAGCTTTCGCAGATCGCCTTGGCGCGCTCGATTTGGCCAACTGCTGGTCCGGTTGTGCCGACGGGAAAGAAGATGTCGGTATCCGAGTCACGGCAGGCGGCGAGTTCGCGCCAATCGGTCAATGTCAACATGGGGGGATCTACTCCTTGTGGGACCTTGTGAAAGTGAACACTTTCACAAGGTAGGTGCGTTTTGCTTAGAACGGGTTTTCGGTGTACTGCAAGTGTACGCAAGTTAGTCGGCCGCGCGCAAGTGATATTTCGAGTTTTTCTTTTCGCACGGTTTCGGGCGGGCAGCGTGTATTCTTGCTGCCCTCACGGAGGTACAGCGATGAGCATCAGCGCAGAAATGACAGCAGAACTCAAGGATGCCATGAGGGCAAAGGACAAACAACGTCTTGCGGCGCTGCGCGCAGTGCAGACTGAAGCTACCACCGCGAAGGCAGCTCCAGGTTTTGATGGCGATGACGGCGACGAATTTTACTTGGCGATCATCTCCGCATTCGTAAAGCGGGCAGTCAAGTCGAAGAAGGAGTTCGAGGCTGCGGGGGAACGCGGGGCCGATCACGCGGCGGCACTTGGTTATGAAGTTGAGTACCTGTCGAGGTGGCTGCCAGACACGGCTGACGCTGAAGCCGAGATCCGGTCGCTTGTTGACGCTGCCGTTGCAGAGTTCGGGAAGGACCCAAAGCTGACAGGCCGAATCATTGGGCAAGTCATGAAGGCAGGGGAGGGACTCGATGGGGGGCTTGTTGCTGAGTTGGTGAAACAGGCACTTCAGGACTGATCTTCGTCTCAGCCGGTGGCGCAGCGGTCGATGCGATCTCGGGGGTGTTGGTGTGACGGCACCGGAACCCTTCGGTGGAGAACGCGAAAATAACCGGGTAAGTATTCGCGGGTTGCTGCCGTCTAACAAGTATGGCTGCTTCGCTGTTTCTCGCATTTCTCACCGCAAGCCTCCTCGGGCGAGCACACCAGCTCGTCGGCGACCTCAGGGCGCTTGACCAGCAGCTCAACGACGCCGAACTCTAGCTCCACCGCAGGATTCCCCTCCAGCCCTCTTCTGACCGTGGGCCGCGGGTCTTGTCGTGGCGGCCTGTATAGCTAAATCGAGTCGCCAATGGTCAGAGTCTTCGCTACCTGCGGGTTGATACAATCCCCCTTCGTGAAGCTCCGAGACCGCATCCCCGACGACATCCTCGCCACGTTCGACGACGAGGTAGATCGCGAGACGCTGATCGTGTTGCTCACCGCAACGGTCGTCCTGCTGATGTCGTTCTACTGGGGCCGTCCGAACTTCGCATGGCAGATAGAACTTCCGCAGCGGTTTGCGTCGTATGGTGGAGTCTTTGCAGACCGCAGCGGCACTGTCCCCTACCTGTGGTGGGGGTTTGCGTCGACCGTGTTGCGGGTCGGGATTCCTTTAACGGTCATCGTCTTCGTTTTGAGACGGCGCCCCGTGGAGTTTGGTTTCCGGCTCAAGGGGATCGCTCGACACTTGCCACCGTACATCGCAATGTACCTGTTGATGTTGCCGGTTCTGCTGTGGGCTTCGCGGTGGGAGTCGTTCCAGAATTACTATCCGTTTTACAAGCAGGCCAACGAACTCGGCTGGGGGCTTGTTCTGTACGAACTCGGGTACGGGTTGCAATTTGTTGGCCTGGAGGCGTTCTTTCGCGGATTCCTCACGTTCGGTCTGTACCGCCGATTCGGGTGGCTTGCGGTCCCGATGATGACCGTCCCCTACACGATGATCCACTTTTCCAAGCCGATGCCCGAGGCTACCGCGGCGATCATTGCGGGTCTCATCCTGGGCACGATGGCGATTCGATCAAAGAGCTTCGTGCCCGGTGTCATGTTGCACGTCGCAGTCGCCTACACAATGGACTTCCTAACGATGTAAGTGATGTAGCAGCTTGGCGATGTAGCAACGTGGGTATTTAGTAAAAGAGCGCAATCGGTGTGCAACATGGCCATCGCGTCATACGTGCGCCTCCGGCAGTGTCGTGTTCAGAAGCTGTGTCATGCTCAGAACAATTGCGCTCCCGGCAGGATTCGAACCTGCGCTCCCGGCTCCGGAGGCCAGTGCTCTATCCCCTGAGCTACGGGAGCAAAGGGACCGCAAGTGTACCAGGAGGCGTTGTCATCCCATCTCGCCGGCACCCGCTGACATGATGGTATCGAGCCGCAGGGGGTTGCCCTGGTCTGATTCGAGCAACGCGGTGAGGCGACCGACATGCTCTTCGAACCCGGCTTTTGCTGTGACCTTGAGGCCGCCGTTTGACCGTTCGAGCAGGAAGACCTGGCCGTCGGTCGCGTCGAACTTTGCCTCGGTTGTGACAAGACGGGGTTTGATCATTGCCGGGTCGCCGCGCTCGGGGCAGAACGTCATGCAGTTGCCACACTCATTGCATAGCTCGCTGAGAATGAAGTACTGCTGACGACCATCGATCTCGCCCTTGAGGGAGTCGATGGTGGCAATGCGGGTAACGGCGTCGTTTGGACACACGGTGACGCAGAAATTGCATGCAACACAACCCCACATCTGGAGGTCGGCGTCAACCTCGCGGGGTAGTTTCGCTTGGAACTCCGCCTGGTAGTACGCGCCGATTTCGGGGTCGAGGACGTTGGCAACGTGGGCCGCAATTGAATTGCGCTGCCCCGCCTCAAGCGCCGCAGCGGAGCGTTGCGCAATCAACTCGGGAAGCGAGTTTGCACCGACTTCATCCATATCCTTCACGAGCTCTTTGAGCATTGGAGCAATGCGGCCGTAACCGCCGGGTTTCAACAGGTCGGTGCAGATCGTTGTCGGTGACAACCCCAGACCCACCGAGTCGGTGATGTTCGACTTCGTGATGCCTGCCGAGAACGAAACCTGGACGTCGCCGCCTTCGTCCGCGACCGCAAACACTCCAGGCATGGCCTGTGTTAGCCGGTCGAGCAGCGTCGTTGCTAGGGCGTGCAGGGGTGGGCCCGACATGTACATCTGTTCCTCGGGCATCCACTGTTTGTGGTTCTCAACGATCATCGTATTGGTGAGTTTGATGCCGAACCTGCGACCGCGTTCGCTGGCGAACTGACGCAACTCCTCAATGAGTTCAACCGCACGATCGAATTGCAGGTCGTCGACGAACGACTGCGGGATTAGCTTCAGGTCTGTGTAGCCCAGCCGATCGTGAAGGATCTCGTTCACGATGGTTTCCCCAAGCAGCGTTGGGTTCAGCTTGACGATGACATCAAGACCGCACCCGTCGATCATGAACTTTGTAATCCGCTCGATCTCATCGGGTGGACATCCATGGAACGTCGAGAGTGTCACCGTGTCGGAAATCGTCTCTCCGAATGCAAGATCGCGGTACTCGGCGAACGGCTCGGGAATCAGCGGCCGGAGCGCATCGATGTGCTGTTTGGCGTGGTTCAAACCATCCATGAACCCGGTGACCTTGTCTGATTGGATGCCGGCAAGGTCGTACCCGACTGACATGTCGAAAACGTGTGGTCCCGGGTTTGCGCCGAGTAACTCGGCGGTTGGTCCCCACAGCTTGAGGATATCGATCATCATCCAGGCCTTGACATACTCCTCAAGACTCTGCGGGACAAGAAGTTCCTGGCTCCATTCAATGTTGAAACCGATGGTCTGCACGTCGATGCACGGACGTGGAATGTCTAGCTCATCCATGACCTGCACGGTCTTCAACTCGAAGATTCTGGCGCCTGCCATGTATCCGAGAACTATGTTCTCCGCGAGTTGGCTATGCGGGCCGGCGGCGGGACCGACCGGTGTTGCGCACGGCCGACCGAGGAACAAGGTGGATAGATTGGGGCCGTCGCCGTTTTTGTAGATTCGCGCCTTCATCAAATCAAAGATGCGTTGGCGGCTCTCCCATTCATGGGCGACCCTGGCGAGCAGGACATCGAGCGGCATTGGGGTCAGCGGCGGATCTATGACAGTCATCGCGGGCTCCTAGAGTTTGGTGTGCAGACGTTTTGCTTGTTCGGTTGCTTTGCTTCGGATCTCGTGGGCATCAACCCTGGTTGGTGCCCCGTCGGCGAATACGGTCTCTCCCTGGATCACGATCGATAGCGGACTCACTCCGCCCGGCGTGTATGCGAGGTGCCATGCGTCCATGGGGGCATAGGACCACATCACGACGTCGTCGCGCGCTTCAGGAAACAGATCCCAGCCGTTTTCGAGCCAACTCCACGCGGTTTCAGGTGTTGCGGTGACGTCGGTCTCTCTGTGACGGATGAAGGCAGCTCGAAACGACTGGATCATGTTGCCACCGATTCCGTCGGTTCCCAGGGCTACTCGGTTGGGGAGACTCGCAGGGTCGCCGTATCCCACGGCGTTGTTCATATTCGATTCTGGGTTGTGGAGAATTGTCCCTTTGACGGGCCGGTCGAGGTGGACGGCGTGGGCTATCAGCCATTTGTCCGTTGCGAGGTTTTCGATTCGGCGGGGACCGTCCGCGTCTTCTGAGCCTTCGGCAACATGGATGTGGACTCCGACGCCCAGATCGTCGGCAAGACCGGCGACCGATTCGAGTGATTCGTCTGACAAGGTGAAACATGCGTGGGCGCCCACGTAGCCGCGGCCGCCCGCCTTGATGAAGCGCTCGTTTTCTTCAAGGCCGCGACGGGCACCGTCCAGACCGTGGCGGTCGGTGACCTCGTATGCACATGCGACCCGTATCCCGACCTCGGCACACGCCTCGGCGATCACGTCGAGCGAGCCTTCAATCGCGTTCGGCGATGCGTGGTGGTCAACGATGCATGTCGTGCCGGCCTCGAGGGCCTCAAGAGCTCCGAGCATTGCGGACCATCGAATCATTTCGAGGTCGAGAGCGGCATCGAGCCGCCACCAGACCTGTTCAAGAATTCCCAGAAACGTAGTCGGCGTTTCTGGCGGGGCTGGCATACCGCGTGCTAACGCTGAATACAGATGATGATGGGCGCACACCAGACCAGGAGTGGTGTTATCGCTCACGGCGAACCTGCGTCCGCAAAGCCGATCGGCTGGTGGGTACGAATCGGGAGCCGATTTCGCCATTGCCCATCGACCATTTTCATAGCTCCCGCTACAGCGCCGGCGGTCGGCACGAGACCGATTTCGCCGACACCTTTGATGCCGTATGGCGACCGCGGCTGGGGGACTTCAATGAGGATGGTCTCGACTTCTGGCATGTCTTTTGCTCTGAGGATGTTGAGGCTACGCAGCGTCATATTCGTTGGGCGGCCCAGTTCGTCAGTTGGGAAGTCTTCGCTCAGTGCGTAACCGAGTCCCATGTGGACCGAGCCTTCGACCTGGCCTTTGCATAGTTGCGGGTTGATTGCTCGCCCGACATCGTGGGCGGCAACGACCTTCTCAATCTCGCCGGTCTCTCTGTCGGCAATAACGACTTGGGCGGCGTAGCCGAACGCCGAATGAATGATCGGATTCTCGAGTTTCTCTCCAAGCGAGTTTGTCCAGTCGACCCGATATTCACCCTCGTAGTCGACTCCGATTTCCCGGCCCCCGCCGATGGCTTCCTTGCATGCGGCTTCAATGGATCCAGCGGCCATCAGCGTTCCTCGCGACCCAGTCGTCTGGCCGGCGCCGAGCTCGCGCGTTGTGTCAACGATGACACGAATTCTCTCGGGGTCGACTTCGAGTTCTTCGCTGGCGACTTGGAGAGCAATTGTGTTGACTCCCTGGCCCATTTCGGTCCAGCAATGTCGCACGTCAATGCTGCCATCCTCGTTGTATCTGATAACGGCCTTGGCGATCTCGATGAAGCCGTTACCGAGTCCGGAGTTCTTGAGCGCAACACCGATCCCGACTGCTTTGCCGGCCGCCATGGCTTCGTCGTAAGCAGGTTGCACGGCCTCGATACACGCAAGCACTCCAGCCGAGCCATCGTCCATGCGTTGTCCGGGACCCCAGATGGCGCCGGGGAAGATGGCGTTTCGTTTCCGAATCTCGAGCCGATCGATGCCGACCATTTCGGCGAGGCGGTCAAGGGCACCTTCCATGGCGAACTGCGCTTGGTTGGCGCCGAACCCGCGGAACGCGCCACACACCGGGTTGTTCGTCCTCACCGCGACGGCGCGGACATCGATGTTGTCAACAACGTACGGCCCGGACGCATGGCCGGCGGCCCGCTCAAGCACCTTCATACCAACGGACGCATATGGTCCTGAGTCGCCGAGCATACGGGCCCGCAAAGCAGTGAGTCTCCCGTCTTCGTCGCACGAAACATCGAGATCGATAGTGATAGGATGACGCTTCGGATGCATCCGCAGCGACTCCTCACGGGTCAGCGTGCACTTCACGGGACGCCCGAGGAGGTGCGCCGCCAACGCGGTTTGGCCCTGGTTGGACATGTCCTCCTTGCCGCCGAAGGCTCCGCCATTCGAAACCAGTTCGACAGTCACCTCCGATGTTTCAACGCCAAGGATGGCGGCGATCTGATTGCGGTCGTCCCAGACCCCTTGGCCCCCGGAGTACACTAGGAGACCCTCATCGCCAGGGACGGCCAGGGTCGATTCAGGCTCCAGGAACGCGTGTTCGACCCTCTGAGTGATGAACCTCTCAGACATCTTGTGGGGGGACGCTTCGAAGGCTGACGCAAAGTCGCCGCGACTGTATTCGCTCACCGACAGCGTGTTTGTTGTTGATTTCCACACGGCGATGTCGTCGCTGTCGACAGCCACTGCCGGGTCGACGATCGGATCGAGGACGTTGTACTCGACTTCTACGAGAGCCGCTGCCTTGCGTGCGGTCCTGGCGGTATCTGCAACAATGATGGCGAGCACGTCCCCGTAGTAGGACGTTCTACCCCCTACTGGGATGAACACCGGCCAGTCTTGATAAATGATGCCGACGAAAAGCTCACCGGGAACGTCGGCCCCGGTAAACACCGCCTCTACCCCTTCGATGGCCAATGCAGCGCTCGTGTCAATCGAGAGCACGTCAGCGCGAGAGTGATCTGTGAGACGGAGCGCGCCGTGCAGCATGCCGGGCACGAACATGTCGTCAACGTATCCTCGGTCGCCAAGGGCGAGTTCGGTCGCCTCATACTTGGCGCCGCTGCCGCCGATGTTGCTCGACAACGCGGGCATACCAATCTCACCGGCGGCGAGGTTGTCAATGGCGTCGAGAATCGAGTTGTACCCGGTGCACCGACAGAGATGTGCTCCCATCCGCGCTGCCGCGGACTTGCGTTCGAGCGCCGAACCTTTCTGGTCGAGTAGCGCCTTTGTCCTGACAAGGATGCCGGGCGTACAGAATCCGCACTGCAACGCTCCGGCGCATGCAAAGGCGTTTGCAAGCCTCTCACGCTCTTCCGGGTCAAACCCCTCAAGGGTGAGAATTTCGGCACCCACAGCCTTTTCCATTGAAGTCTGGCAGGCAACGCGGGCTTTGCCGTTGACGATGACTGTGCAGCATCCGCATTGTCCCGACGGTGCACATCCATCTTTGGCGGCGGTGAGGCCAAGTTCGTCGCGTAGGGCCGACAGCAGGTGGGGGTGGTCGTCTGCTACTTCAACTTCTGTCCCGTTCACGGTGAGCTGTATCACGATGGGCTGCCTCCTGGTGGTATTGCACCGCGTTGGTTCGAGATTCGTTGGTAGAACTCGGGCATGCGGTATCGGTCAAAGTCGAACAGGGTTTCCTTGTAGGTGTTGCAGAAATCGAGGTCGCAGGCAGCGACTATGAGTTCGTCTCCCGTTGTCACGGCTTGTGCGATGATTTGTCCAGACGGGGCGATGATCACGGTGTGTGCGAGCGAGTCGACGCCCTCCTCTATTCCACCCTTTGCGACACCGACGACAAATGTACCGTTTTGGTATGCACCCGATTGCATTACGAGATGATTGTGGAATCCTGCAAGCGCGTTCTGAGTGGTGTCCGGTGCGTAGTACAAGGGGGTGTTGTATCCGATAAGGATCATCTCGACATCCTGAAGACCCATCTCGCGATATGTCTCTGGCCAGCGACGATCGTTGCAAATCGCCATCCCGATGTAGCCCCCGAAGGCCTCCCACACGCCGAAACCCTCTTCTCCGGGTTCGAAGTAGAACCTCTCGAGATGTTGGAACGGACGCCACTCCTCAGATTTTTCGTGCCCAGGAATGTGCACCTTGGAAAACTTTGCGATCGGCTTGCCGTCCTTGCCGACGAGCAGGTAGATGTTTCGACGCGTGGTCGTCCCGGCGTTGTTGTGGCTTAACTCTGCGTAACCAAGACAGAAGCCGATGCCAAGTCTGGACGCTTCGTCAAATAGCGGTTGGGTAACCGGACTCGGCATCTCGGTTTCGTACCAGTGGTCGGCGTCGGTGATGTCGTCGATCGACCACCGCGGAAAGAAAGTCGTGAGCGCAAGTTCGGGAAACACGACAAGGTCACAGCCTCGTTCAGACGCTGCTCTCATGAGCGTCAGCAGTCGCCGAACCACCTCGGGTCGGGATTCGTCCTTAGCTATCGGGCCAAGCTGGGCAGCACCAACGATCACCTGTCGCACCCCAGCTCCTCTCGTAGTCGGTCGCAACCGCCGATTGGTTGCTGTCACAACGAGCTTAACAAAATGTCAAGCACCCGCCACAAATTCTGTGTATGGTCATGCCGTCAGGCTGTAAAACGGAAGAACCTCCCCGATTCTGGCGAGGTGAGATGGGTTACCCTTTCGAGTTAAGACAAGAGGACAGTTGCCAGCAAACGTTGGCGGAGTTTGAGAAGGTGTTCGGATGAAGAGGAAGTTGTTCGCACTTGTGGCGACCTTAGCGCTGGTAGCTGCGGCATGCGGCAGTAGCAGCGATGACGCCACCACGACCACGGCTGGCGAGGCTTCGGCTACGACGGCTGCTACTACGGCGCCAGTGGATCCAATGAAGGTGGCGTTTGTGTACGTTGCGCCGATAGGTGACCTGGGCTGGACGTTCCAGCATGACTTGGGGCGGCAGGCTGTTGAGGCGAAGTTTGGAAGCGCGGTCGAAACGACTTTCATTGAAAATGTGGCGGAGGGTCCCGACTCCGAGCGAGTCATCCGCGACTTTGCCACCAAGGGTTTCAATCTCATCATCACAACGTCATTCGGCTACATGGACCCGACGATCACCGTTGCCGGAGAATTCCCCGACACTCAGTTCGTTCATATTTCTGGATTCAAGAACGCGGACAACGTATCGACGCTGTTCGGTCGTATGTATCAACCGCGTTACTTGTCCGGAATGGCGGCAGGCGCGGCTACCGAGTCGAACATCATCGGTTACGTCGCTGCCTTCCCAATCCCCGAGGTCGTTCGCGGCATCGACGCGTTCACGCTCGGTGTGTTGTCGATGAACCCCGACGCCGAGGTGCGGGTCGTGTGGACAAATACTTGGTTTGATCCGCCGGTCGAGAAAGAGGCCGCTGAGGCGCTTCTCGCCGCCGGTGCCGACGTCATTGCACAGCATCAGGACACGACCGAACCGCAGAAGGCGGCCCAGTCGGCCGGCGCGGTGTCGGTGTCGTACAACTCCGACATCTCGACAGTTGTCGGCGACACAGTGCTTACCGGTCCGGTGTGGAACTGGGGTATCAAGTACATCTCAATCATTGAAGACCTCTTGGCGGGCACTTACGACGGTAGCGAGTCGTACTGGGGCGGTCTCAGCGATGGCATTGTCGGCCTAGCGCCGTTCTCCGACAGGGTTCCGCAGGACGTTCAAGACGCTATCGCTGCAAAGATGGCTGAGTTCGTATCTGGCGCGACCGACGTGTTCTGTGGCCCGATCGAAGATAACCAGGGCAACGAGCAAGTCGCCGCCGGAACTTGCATGGACGACGGCTCGATGCTTGGTATGGAGTGGCTCGTCGCGGGAGTTGCTCCGTAGTAGGTAACCCGGGGCTGGTCGACTTGATCGGCCAGCCCCACCCGAAATAGCTCGATGACAGTCACGCAAGAACACGACCAGCAGGAACTCGTTGTCGCGATGCGCGACATAACCAAGAAGTTTCCGGGCGTTATTGCCAACGAGGATGTAACCCTCGAGATCAGGCGCGGCGAGATCCATGCGCTGCTCGGCGAGAATGGTGCCGGCAAAAGCACGCTGATGAGCGTCCTCTGTGGTCTGTACCAGCCCGACGGCGGAGCGATCCATCTGGCCCTGCAGACAGATGACCTGCGCGAGACAGTGTTGCGGTCCCCGGGCCACGCCATCCACGAAGGCATTGGCATGGTGTATCAGCACTTCAAGTTGATACCAAGTTTCTCAGTCGCGGAGAATGTCCTGCTCGGGGCGCAAGATACCGCGGCGGTCCTTGACCTAGCAGCGACCGGTGAGCGAATCACCGGGATCGGTGAGCGTTTCGGTTTGCCGGTGGACCCCGACGCCGGTGTGTGGCAACTGAGCGTTGGAGAGCAACAGCGCGTCGAGATTCTCAAGCAACTCTATCGCGGCGCCTCGTTGCTGATCCTCGACGAACCCACTGCGGTTCTCACCCCGCAGGAGTCCGATGCGCTTGGCGAGACGATGCGGTCGCTCGCTGCGAGCGGCGTGTCGATCATCTTCATTTCGCACAAGCTCGACGAAGTTATCAACTACGCCGACCGTGTGACGGTGTTACGCGGCGGTAAGACCGAGGCGACCGTCGATGTCGCCGACGTGACCAAGGCGGATCTGGCGAGAATGATGGTCGGCCGTGACGTATTGTTTTCAGTCGACAAGGCCGCGCCGGAGTTCGGCCAGGATGCTCTCGTCCTTATGGACGTTTCGGCGGCTGGCGATCGCGGAGTAGAGGCAGTCACCAAAGTATCTTTCACAGTGCGTGGCGGTGAGATATTTGGTATTGCGGGAGTGGCCGGCAACGGTCAGCGTGAACTCGTTGAGGTGATGACGGGGCTGCGCACCCCGACCAGCGGTTCAGTCACCGTGCGTGGCGTCGATCTCACCGGAAAAGGCGCGCTCGACTTCATCATGGGCGGTGTAGCGCACGTTCCCGGTGATCGACTCGGTCAAGGCCTCGCCGGAAATCTGCCCCTCACCGACAACGTAATCCTCAAAACGTTTCGCTCCGAGCCGATTTCACATCGGTCGTTTCTCAACAAGCCAGCGATCCTCGAAATGAGCGAACGGCTCATCGAGTCGTTCAACGTGCTTCCGGGTGACCCTAACGCGTCTGCAAGCGGACTCTCGGGCGGCAATCAGCAGAAACTGATTTTGGCACGTGAGATTGATGCGACGAACCGCCTCGCCGACAGCAAACTGCCTGCCGTGCTCGTCGCGGTGTATCCCACGAGAGGTTTGGACGTCGGTGCGATCGAGATCGTTCGCGCCGCACTCCTGGAGCAGCGATCGCTTGGTGCGGCCGTGATTATGGTCAGCGAGGATCTCGACGAATTGCGTACTTTATCCGACCGCATTGCGGTCCTCCACGGTGGGGAGATCATGGGAATTGTGGATCCGAAAACGACATCCAAGGACGACCTGGGTCTACTTATGGCAGGGGAGCGGATGTCATGACGCTGCCGTGGAGGTTTGAACTCGAGCGCCGTCTCGAGATTTCGCGCAAGATCGCCTGGGGTGTGCCTGCCCTATCCGTTTTGCTCGCATTCATCTTCGGTGCTCTCATCCTGGTACTCGCTGGTGCATCACCGATCGAGACCTACCGGGCAATGCTTGCAGGAGCGTTCGGGTCCATCAGCGAATGGACCGACGGGAACTTCCTCCAAGTAACCGAAACGCTCGTCCGTGCCACACCGCTCATCTTCACGGGTCTGGCAGTCGCAATGGCGTTCCGGATGCTCTTCTGGAACATCGGAACAGAGGGTCAGCTCGTCATGGGCGCAATCGCCGCGGCGTGGGTAGCCCTGTTCCTGCCTGACCTTTTGCCGTGGTTGCCACAGACACGATGGATATACATTCCGATCGGTATTGTCGCTGCAATGTTCGCCGGCGCGCTGTGGGCATTCATTCCGGCGATGATGAAGGTGAAGCTCGGCGTGAATGAGATCATTTCCACGTTGATGTTTAACTACATTGCGATCTTGTTGTACCAGCAGCTCTACACGGGGTCATGGAAGGACCCGGAGGGCTTCGGATTTCCTGGCACTGCGCTGTTTCCGGAGTTCAGCTGGTTTCCCAAGTTCTCTGAGATCCCGATTCTGAACGTGCTGAGTGGCCGCATTCATCTCGGGTTCCCGCTCGCAATCGTCGTTGCAGTCGTTCTGTGGGTAATCATGGACAAAACTAAACGCGGTTACGAGGTCAGGCTGCTCGGCGAAAACGTGGGTGCCGCGGAGTACGCCGGCATTTCAGTATTCAAGAACGTGCTGTTCGTTATGGTTCTATCCGGTGGTGTTGCGGGGTTGGCTGGGCTATCGCAGGTCGCCGGTCTGGGTCACCGGTTGCAGGCCGGTCTTGCGGTTGGCAACGGATTCACTGGAATCATCATTGCCTGGCTCGCCAAGCTGCGGCCGCTATCAGTCGTGATCGTCGCCGTCATGATGGCGGCACTCTTTGTGGGTGGGGACCAGCTACAGATTTCCCTCGGCCTACCGTCGAGCATCGCGGCAGTGTTGCAAGGGGCGATCCTCATCTTTGTGCTCTCCGGTGACGTGTTCACCCGCTACCGCCTCAAAGTGACCCGGGTTGCGCGACATGCCGGTGCTGTTGGAGAGGAGGTTTAGATGGATATTGAATTGCTCACCTCGATTCTTGCGATAGCGGCGTTTGCCGGCACGTCGCTGGTATTTGCAACGATCGGCGAGATCTTTACCGAGCGTGTTGGTATTCTGAATCTCGGCGTCGAGGGCATGATGATCATGGGCGCTGTCACAGGCTTTGCAGCGGCGTACCACTCTGAGAGCGTGTGGGTCGGCTTCTTCATTGCGGCCATCGTTGGAGGTTTCATGGCCCTTGCTCACGCCTTTGCGACGATTACATTGCGCGCCGATCAGATTGTCTCAGGCCTCGCTCTCACCCTGTTTGGTACCGGCTTGGCTAGTTTTCTTGGACAGATCCTCGGACCCGACGGCGGCGCTCTCGTCGGACTCAACGGCCCGAAACTTGCGAAGTTCGCGATACCCGGCCTGTCGAGTCTTCCGTTGGTGGGGGAGGGGCTTTTCACACAGGATCCTCTGGTTTACTCTCTGTTTTTCGTGGTACCCGCGGCGTGGTACTTTCTCTACAAGACGCGCCCCGGGCTTTATCTGCGAGCGGTCGGGGAGAGTGCAGCTACTTCGGACGCCGTCGGGGTCAGCGTGTTTCAACGCCGTTACGTGTACACGGTGTTCGGTGGCGCAATGGCCGGAGTTGCCGGCGCGCACCTTTCGCTCTCGTACACGCCGGGTTGGTCAGAAAACTTGACGGGCGGCCGCGGATGGATCGTCATTGCATTGGTCATATTTGCGACGTGGAACCCCGCCCGGGCGGTGTTTGGTGCTCTCCTGTTCGGAGGTGTGAACGCCGTGCAGTTCCGGTTGCAGGCCGAGGGCACGAATCTTCCGACGAACATTCTCAACATGTCGCCGTACATTCTGACGATCGTTGTTCTGATCCTGATCACGCGATCCGACAAGGCTCGACAAACGATCGGTGCTCCTGTGGGGTTGGGAGTCCCGTATCACCGTGAGGAACGTGGCTGACGAGGCACCATAGTCATTCCGGTTGTACAAAGTGTTAAGGTAGCGGGGAGGATGTAGCGAGGAGTTTCATGTGGCAGCGGGTTCTCCCAAACGTGGGTCGGAGTCCTGGCCGTTCGTGACCGATGTGGCAATTTCGATGCCAGGCTGGCTTGCGAATGACGTTGCGAACTATCGAGGTATCTACCTAACACGCGAGGATCGCATGGCCGTAGCTGTTGACGTTGCACGACGCAACGTGGCGGAGCAGACCGGTGGTCCGTTTGGTGCCGCTATTTTTGAAGAAGCGTCTGGAGTCCTTGTTTCCGTCGGTGTCAATCGTGTGATCGAGCAAACCGCAGCGTTTGCTCACGCTGAGATGCTCGCCTTCTTGATGGCTGGTCGCGCGGTTGAGAGTTTTGACTTGGGTTCCGAGCACCTCCCTGCAATGCAGCTCGTGACGAGCTGTGAGCCGTGCGCAATGTGTCTCGGCACGATCCCATGGAGCGGTGTACGCAGCGTCATCTGCGGTGCCCGAGACTCGGACATTCGAAACATCGGGTTCGACGAGGGGTCCAAGCCGGCGAATTGGATTGCGGATCTCAACGCACGCGGGATTGCGGTGACCATGGACGTTCTTCGACCTGAATCGGTCGAGGTCCTTGAGATGTATGCGGCCGCAGGAGCGGTGATCTACAACGGCAGGGGTGCCGATTCGTGACGACGCATCAACTCCATCCTGTGCAGCGCCAAGGCAGCCATCGCCTCTCAGAGTACCGCAGACCACCGACCTTGGAACAGGCCGTGCGCGTTCTCGAAACCCGTGGCGATGCAGCAAGGATCATCGCCGGAGGGACAGACCTTTTGTTGGAAATGGACCGTGGGTCGCGCAGCGGCATCGACACGCTGGTCGACCTCCGCGACATTCCGGGACTCGACGAAATCGCAGACGACGGCGACGACATCATTCTCGGCTGCCTCGTCACGCACGGCCAGGTTGTTACCAGCGCGTTCGTTGCTGAGCATGCCTTTCCACTCCTCCAAGCATGTTCTGAGATTGGTGCTCCTCAGCTCCGCAACCGAGCGACCGTTGTTGGGAACATCGTCACAGCGTCCCCGGCAAACGACACAATTACACCGTTGCGTGCACTCGATGCAACCATCGAGGTCATCGGACTATCTGGACGCCGCTCGATTCCTTTCGAGGAATTCCATCCCAGCTTTCGAGCAACCGCGCTACACCACACAGACATCGTCACCGCGATCCGCATACCCAAAATGAAGCCCACGGAACGTGGCGTCTTCGGAAAGCTTGGATTGCGCAAGGCGCAGGCCATATCGGTGTTACACGCGACCGCAATCCTCGACTTCGACGGCGACGTGGTCACCGGGGCGAAGATTGCGTTTGGGAGCGCAACACCTGTCATTGTTCGGGCGAGCGAAGTCGAACAAGCGATCATCGGAGTCCCTCTTTCGGTCTTGTCGATCAGTGACGCCGTTGCGCTGGTGCATGAGTCGATTGCGCCGATCGACGACATCCGAGCGGACGCCGTGTATCGCAGCGAACAGGCCGAGATCATGCTCAAGCGCATGTTGGTCGCGCTTGCGGACGGGACCGAGCGAGCACGATTCAACCAACCAGCCATCACGCTGTGGACTGGCCGAGACGACCACCGATGGTCGGCAACGGGTGGCGCCAACGAGGTCACTGCGCTCACCGAGATCGACGTCATCGTCAACGGCCGAACGGTGCGCGCAGGCGGCGCCGTGTCGATGACCCTTCTCAATTGGTTGCGCGATGTCGCCGGTGTGGTCACCGGGTCCCCCCTCACGGGCACAAAGGAAGGTTGTGCAGAAGGCGAGTGTGGCGCCTGCACGGTTCTGATGGACGGCAACGCCGTCGTTTCATGCCTCGTTCTTGCAGCCCAAGCCGACGGGCGGTCGGTGACGACGGTCGAAGGTCTCGCTGACAATGGGATACACGACACGATGCAGCAGGCGTTTCTCGAAAACGGCGCAGTGCAGTGCGGATACTGCATACCCGGCTTCGTTATGTCGGCGGAGGTTTTGGTTCAGGAGTCTTCTCCGCTCGACCGAGAAAAGGCCGAGGCCGGGCTAGCCGGTAACCTGTGCCGCTGTACGGGCTACTACAAAATCATCGACGCAGTCATCGACGCTGCCGGGCAAACTCGGAGTGGAACATGACGGTTGGCGCCAGCGTCCGACGATTCGATGGGCCATCGAAGGTCGATGGTTCTGCCCTCTACCCGGGCGATATCCCTCTCGACAACCCGCTACACGCCAAGGTCGTCTTCTCCAACAAGCCACACGCCAAAATGTTGTCAATGGACGTGACTCCAGCTCTGGCGATGCCAGGTGTCGTGACGATCATCACCGCGGCGGACGTCCCTCTCAACGAATACGGCCTCACGATGAAGGACCAGGCTGTGCTCGTCGGAGTTGATGGCAACGGACGCAGCGATCTGCCACCAAACATCTCACGCTGGGAGGCAGACCACATTGCTTTGATCGTTGCGGAAAGTGCTGATGAGGCAGCGGCTGCCGCCGCCGCGCTTGTCGTTGAATGGGCGGACATGCCGGTCGTTGCCGACATCGACGCTGCGCTCAACGGCGAGACGCTTGTGCACCCTGAAAACGGCAAGCCTACGAATATTTTCTACTCCTACAAGACCAGGCTCGGGGATATGGATGCCGGTTGGGCAGCTGCCGATGTCGTGGTGGAAGCCACCTACGAACTACCTCACCAGGAACACGCCTACCTCCAGCCTGAGGCCGCGGTTTCATACATCGACGATGAAGGTCGGATCACTGTCAACATCGCCGGACAATGGGCGGTAGAGGATCAAGTGTCGATTGCATACTCACTTGATGTGCCTGTCGAAGAAATCCGCGTCATTTATCCTGCGATTGGGGGAGCGTTTGGGGGCAGAGAGGACATGTCGTTGCAGATCGTAATGGCCCTGGCGACGCGCAAGCTCCGCGCTATGGGTGTCGATCGTCCGCTGCGCACCGTGTGGAATCGGGAAGAAAGCATGTTGGGACACCACAAACGCCACCGTGCTCGCGTGGTCACGAAATGGGGCGCGACACGCGACGGCAAGATCGTTGCCGTCGACACTGACGTGTACATGGACGCCGGGGCGTACAACTACACATCAAACAAGGTTCTCGGCACGTTCCACACCACGATTGCGGGGCCGTATGTCGTGCCGAACGTCCGCGTCGACTCTCGGGCTATCTACACGACTTCGGTTCCCGGTGGGGCGTTCCGCGGATTTGGGGCCCCCCAGGCCGGATTCGTTGCTGAGTCACAGATGAACAAGCTGGCAGTGAAACTTGGCATCGACCCGGCCGAGATACGCCGGCGCAACACCCTGAGCGACGGTGACATCTCCATCACTCACCACCCCCTTCCGCTTGGAGTGACAATCGGTCAAGTGCTCGACACCTGCGCTGAAAGGCAACAGGCATGGGCAGAGGTGCCGGCGACCCCCGATCTGTCACCGTTCGCCTCGCTCGCATCGTCAGGCGATGCAGTGAAGGTCGGGGTTGGTTTGGCAATTGGATTCAAGAATGTTGGGTTCTCCTTCGGATTCCCCGAACGGTGCGAGGCCACCATTGAGCTTTACGGCGATGAGGACGAGTATGACTCAGCAATCTTGTATCACGGCGGCGCCGACGTCGGTCAGGGGGCCCACACGGTGTTTGTGCAGATGGCCGCCGAGGCTCTCGGGTTGCCGGTTGAGGCTGTCTCGGGCGTAATGTCAGACACCGCGACATCTGGAGATTCGGGCTCTGCGTCTGCGTCCCGTCTCACCTGGATGGCCGGTCAATCTATTGGTGAAGCCGCTGCGGTCGCGCACAAGGCGTGGGTAGACGGCGACCGGCCCGCCCGTGGCTTTTACCGATATGAGCCACCGGCGACCGAGCCTCTCGACCCAGACACTGGGGCCGGCGCACCGTTTTTTACTTGCGGCTATGTTGCCGAGGCCGTCGAGTTGGCTATCGACGTCGAGACCGGTCACATCGAGATCCTCCGCATGGTGTGTGTGACCGACGCCGGTCGGGTTGTAAACCCGTTGTTGGCCGAAGGTCAGATCGAAGGTGCCGTGGTGCAGGCGCTCGGGTACGCCCTCAGCGAACGGTTGGTCGTTAAGGACGGACGCATGTTGAACCCGAGATTCAGTGGGTATCTTATCCCGGGTGTCTCTGAAATCCCTAAGACGCTAGAGGTCGTCAACCTTGAACTTGCAGACCCGCTGGGTCCGTGGGGCCTGCGGGGCATTGCAGAGATGCCGATGATCGCGTGTGTGCCGGCGATAACCGCGGCCATCCACGATGCGACCGGCGTGTGGATAGATGAGTTTCCATTGACCCCTGACCTGGTTCGCAAACATCTTCGAGCTGCAGGCCTATAAAATAAACGCGCCAGCTAGGTCTTGTTGACGGTGTTGAGATAGTTGTAGACGGTAATTCGGCTCACCCGCATGCGGTCCGCCACGTCGTCAATCGCTTTGCGCATACGAAAAGCACCCCGTGAATCGAGGATACCGACGGCCCTCTGTTTCAGCTCGCGCGAAAGTTCGTCTAGTGGGCCGCCGAGTTCCAGCTCGATGCTGGCAATCATGTGCCCGAGAGCGCCTTCGAGACCCGCCAAACGAAGCACAGCAACCGTTTCTCCCTCCCATTGCAAGGGGATATCGCCCGGCTGCGTCTCTGAAATCGCGAGGATTTCCGCGCCGAGCGCCTCTGCGATCGGCGCCACTGCGTCGATGAGCGGATGGTCGCCTAGCGCGTGGTCCGCGATCACGATTCGATTTCGACCGTCAGCTGCAAGCGCGTCGCCCCCGACCCGAGTGCAGCCGGCAGTACTGCAGCAATGCTTTCAAGAACAGCTTTGCGGTCGCCGACCACAGTGGTGCCAAACGGTCCGATCGTGACTACGACCCCGGTACGTCGGGCCGCGTCAATCCCAGCCATCACATGCTCGCGAAGTTCGCCGGGCACGAACGGCTCGATGACGAACTCGGCTGTGAGCGTATCACCGGTGTTGTCAGTGGCCTCCATCGCCGCAATGATCGTCGCTGCGGGCATCCATCGCAAACACCGCCGGCATCGAAGCCCTATCGGGCCGAGATTGCACCGTAGGTTTCGGGTCGACGATCGCGGTAGAACGCCCAGTGTCGGCGCACCTTCTCGATCAGGCTCATGTCAAGGTCACGCACCACTACCTCGTCCTGAGTGTCCGATGCGGCGTCCCCGACCATTTCTCCGCGTGGGTCGACGAAGTACGACGTGCCGTAGTAGTCGGTGTTTGTAAGGTCTTCTGCACCCACACGGTTGATCGCCCCAATGAAGTACTCATTGGCGACCGCGGCTGCAGGTTGCTCGACCTGCCAAAGATATTTCGAGTGGCCTCGAGTTGTTGCCGACGGATTGAACACGATACGGGCACCATTCAGACCGAGGGCGCGCCACCCTTCTGGAAAGTGTCTGTCGTAACAAATATACGCAGCGATTCGTCCGACCGCGGTGTCGAACACCGGGTACCCCGAGTTGCCAGGACGAAAATAGAACTTCTCCCAGAATCCCTCGACCTGGGGAATGTGCGTCTTGCGGTAGATACCGAGAAACTCTCCGTCCGGATTGATGAAAGCAGCAGTGTTGTAGAACGTCCCCTCATCGACCTTTTCGAAGATTGGGACTATCACAACCATGCCGGTTTCCCGAGCGACGTTCGTCATCGTCTCTATGGTTGGTCCGTCAGGGATCGCTTCGGCAGAATCAAAGTGATGAGTCTCCTGGGTGTTACAGAAATACGGTGCGTTGAAGATTTCCTGGAAACAGATGACGTTGGCGCCCTGATTGGCAGCGTCGTGAGCATATTGGACGTTCTTGTCGACCATGGAGTCGCGGTCTCCGGTCCACTCAGATTGAACTAGAGCCGCGCGTACGATTTCGCTCATGTGGGTACATCCGTTCTTCTGCCGCACGGTTGCCGTGCGCTGTCGTTTGACAAAGTGTAAAACTACGTTGAGAGTGTCACAAGTTTCGTTACGCCTGTGCCCTGGGCGCGGCAATCTGTGAGAGGGAACCGATGCTCTTGTCGAAGAACCAGCGCGTACTCGCCGTAGTGGAATCACCGTTTGAGGCAGATCCACGAATTCTCATGTTCCACCAGCGGCTCGACGGCTACGCCGCGACCGATCTCGTTTCACTTCCCGATTTGGCCGCCGAGCTTGGCATCGGCGCGCTTTTCGTGAAACACGAGGCGGAGCGCTACGGCCTCCCCGCGTTCAAGATGCTTGGCGCATCTTGGGCCGTGTACCGGGCGGTGTGCGACCTTGCTGGTGAAGAGCCGGAGTGGGACACGTTCGATGAACTCGCCACAATGTGGCAACCCCTGCTGCCCCTTCGGCTCGCCGCCGCAACAGACGGAAATCACGGCCGTGCGGTTGCATCCATGGCGCGCCGGATGGGGTTTTCGGCTTCGATTTGGGTGCCGATCGGCACTGCCGCGGCTCGTATATCAAGTATCGAGGCCGAGGGGGCAACGGTCACGGTTGTCGACGGGACCTACGACGATGCTGTTGCAGTCGCAGCCCTCGAGGCAGACGAGCACACACTCGTCATATCCGATACGTCGTGGGAGGGTTACCGCCTCGTACCGACATGGGTGATCGACGGGTACTCCACCATTTTGAGGGAGATCGACGGTCAACTGAAGGACCTCGACGTCGAGCCGGACGTTGTGTTCGTGCAACTCGGCGTCGGGGCGCTCGGAGCTGCCTTCGTCACTCACTTCAAAGCGGCCGCCGGCGGGCCGATCATCATCGGGGTGGAACCTGACGACGCAAACTGTGTCATGGCCGCCATCGACGCAAACGAGATCGTTACCGTTCCCGGACCGCACACGTCACATATGGTCGGCCTCAACTGCGGCACGGCTTCGCCGTTGGCGTTTCCGGTGCTGAGAGACGGCCTAGACGCGGTTGTCGGGATTGGTGACAGCGACGCCTTCACCGCGATGCGAGCATACGCCGATAACGGTCTCGTGTCGGGAGAGACCGGGGCGTCCGGTCTCGGCGCGTTGATGGCGCTTGCCCGAGAGGGCCGACTTGCCGAGGTTGGCATCGGCCCAGACTCGACCGTTCTTGTGATCAATACCGAGAGCGCGACCGACCCTGAAAACTACCTTCGCGTCGTAGGTAAAGCACCAGAGCAAGTTGCGGCATCGTGACTTCCACCGTCGACGTCGACGTCGCCGTTCTAGTACTCGCCGCCGGCGCCTCGACTCGGTTCGGATCTCCGAAACCGCTCGCCGACGTTGGAGGAAGGCCGCTCCTAGCCCGAGCTATTTCAGAGATACAGCAGTGGGCACCCGGCAAGGTCGTTGTCGTGCTTGGCGCCGAGGCCGACCTTGTATGCAAAGTGATACCCGATGACATCGAAATCGTTGTGTGCGCCGATTGGGAGAGCGGCATGTCGGCCTCGTTGGCTGCGGGAATCGAAGCGGTGGCTGCCGACCCGTCGATAGCGCGTTGCGCCGTGATGATGGGAGACACACTAGGTGTGACAGCCTCGGATGCGGCTCGGGTGCTGGAAGTGTCTACCATGTACCCCGACATTGTTATGCAGGCGACTTTTGAGGGCGAGCCCTCGCACCCGGTTGTGTTTCCGAGGGAGCTTTTTGACTCCTTACTGGAGCTCTCCGGTGACAGTGGGGCGCGCGACTTGCTGGCGTCTGGAAACGTGGACGTTGTCGCCGTGCCATTGGAGGCCTCAACGCCGATTGATGTTGATACGAGGGCCGATCTACCGGACGTGTAACCGGCGAACCAAGGCGGGTTTCTGAGCGCCTATCCTTGCCAACACTCTGTTGCCAACAAGCTGATTCTGATGTCGCTTCTGACCGAACTAACCGATCTCGTATCCCGTGCATTCTTGTCGGACGGACTCGACGGTGCTTATGGGGATGTCGTCGTGTCTCAACGGCCAGAACTTGCCCAATTTCAGTGCAACGGTGCCCTGTCCGCTGCAAAACCGGCTGGCCGCAGTCCCCGAGAAATCGCAGACCAGGTCGCCACCAAGATCGCCGAAGACGCTCGGATCAAAGATGTTTCTGTTGCAGGTCCGGGGTTTATAAACATCGTCCTCACCGATGCAGCCATCGCTGCTAGCGCTCAGGATGTGATTGACGCTGGTGACATGGGACTTCCCGAGATCGAACCCCGTGCGATTCTGGTCGATTACGGAGGGCCGAATGTCGCAAAGCCACTCCATGTCGGGCATCTGCGCCCGGCGATTATCGGCGAGGCGGTGAAGCGCCTATTTCGGCTCCAGGGGCATAACGTCGTCGGCGACGTCCATCTTGGCGACTGGGGCACACCGATGGGGCAACTTATCAACGAAATACGAATCCGAATGCCGGATCTGCCGTACTTCGACGAGACCTTCAGCGATCCCTATCCGCAGGATTCGCCTGTCACCGTTGCGGAACTTGAGGAGATTTATCCGGCGGCGTCGCAACGGTGCAAAGACGACCCGAACGAAGCCGAGAACGCCCGGCGCGCTACGTTGGCTTTGCAAAACGGACGTCCCGGCTATCGGGCGCTGTGGCAGCATTTCCGAACGGTGTCGGTTGCGGCGATTAAGGAGAACTACGACGAGCTCGGCGTCGAGTTCGATCTTTGGTACGGCGAGTCGGACGTCAACGACCTGCTCGCCCCCCTGATAGAGCGACTGGTCGTAAATGGCTACGCCGAAGAATCCAACGGATCGCTCATCGTTCGGGTACAGACTGAGGATGACAACCGGGAAATTCCGCCGCTTATCCTCGCCAAATCAGACGGCGCGACCCTGTATTCAACGTGGGATCTCGCTACCATCGAGGACCGCATACAGACCCTCGGGATCGTCGAGATCATCTACATCGTGGACCTGCGCCAGTCGTTGCATTTTGAGCAGGTCTTTCGTGTCGCTCGTCTGGCCGGTATTGCGGGAGATGATGTCATCCTCGAACACGCCGGGAACGGGACGGTCAACGGCAGCGACGGCACTCCGCTCAAGACCCGCACCGGTGGGGTGAAAACACTGCGGTCGCTGCTTGATGAGGCGACCGAGTCGGCGATGTCTCAGATGGATGACCGCGGTCTCGCTGCCGGGTACCCCGACGAGGAGCGGCTAGCTATTGCGCACACGGTCGGCCTCGCCGCTGTGAAGTTCGGAGACCTCTCAAATCACCGCGAGTCCAACTACACGTTCGACATGAACAGGTTTACTTCGTTCGACGGGAAGACAGGCCCCTACCTGTTGTACGGCTCGGTGCGAATGTCGTCGCTTCTCCGGCGAGCGGGAGCTGAAGGCGTTGACGCGGGGGGCATCGTTCCACCGACGTATCAGGCCGAGAGAACGTTGTTGTTGGTTCTCGCCCGCTTCCCCGAGGTCATCGCACGCGCCGCGTCTCTGCGTGCACCGAACCATGTGGCAGAGTACGCGTACGACGTGGTGGCCGCTTACAACCGGTTTTATGAGCAATGCCACGTCCTCACAGAGAAGGACACTGACCGGCGGGCAGGATGGGTAGGTCTGGTCGCTCATTCCAGGGCGACTCTTGGCCAGCTACTGCACGTGCTGGGTATCGAAGTTCCGGAGCGCATGTGATTTCTTCACCGTGGCCGGCAAGTATGGACCGAGGCGCTGACGGCCACGTCTCGATCGGGGGAGTCCGAGTCGAAGATCTACTCGCCGAGTTCGGATCGCCGCTGCTCGTGATGGACGAAACCGACTTTCGAGCACGGTGCCGCGCCTACCGTCACGCATTCTCTGGAGCGACTGTTGCGTACGCGTCCAAGGCGTGGTGCACAACGGGTGTCATCCAAATCGCGGACGAAGAAGGCCTTTGGATTGATGTTGTCTCTGGCGGGGAATTGCATGCGGTGCTGCGGGCCGGTGTTGATCCTGAGCGCATCGTGTTTCATGGCAACAACAAATCAGTCTCAGAACTTGAGCACGCGGTTGTGGTCGGTGTGGCCCGCATTGTTGTTGATTCGGTTGAGGAACTCCACAGGATTGAAGCTATCGGTGTCGCGAATGCAAAGCCGATTGCATGCTGGTTGCGTATCACACCAGGCATCGATGCCCATACCCACGAGTACGTGCGCACAGGTCACGATGACTCCAAATTCGGGTTCTCGGTTGCTCTGGGGCTTGCGGACGAAGCTATCGAAATCGCGTTGACTCTTGAGCACGTCGACATCGTTGGTGTGCACGCCCACATCGGGTCGCAGATATTCGGTACGGATCCGTTCGTTGCCAACGTCGACACTCTGATCGAATTGCTCGCACATTGGAAGGCCGGCCACGACTTGACCATTGCAGAGATGAACATCGGCGGTGGCATGGCTATCCGGTACACGCACGAGGACCACCCCGTCGGTGTGCAGCGCTACGGCGACGCCGTCATCGCCGCCGTGGCCGACGCATGCGGTAGGCACCACTTCCCACGACCGACGCTATTCGTGGAACCCGGCCGCGCTCTGGTAGGTCCGACCACGCTGACGCTGTACACCGTCGGGACCGTGAAGAAGTTGCCCGGTATCCGGACGTTTGTCTCGGTCGATGGCGGTATGAGCGACAATATCCGGCCAGCCCTCTACAAGGCTGAGCACGAGGTAATAGTCGTCAACCGCCATGGATCCGAAACGGTCGTTCCGATGACGGTTGTTGGCAAACATTGCGAGAGCGGAGACCTCGTGCGTGAACGCGCTCCGCTGCCCGACGACATCACCGCAGGGGATGTTCTCGCGGTCGCCGCAACCGGTGCTTACACCGCCTCGATGGCCTCGAACTACAACTTGCTTTCAAGACCCGCCGCGGTGCTTGTCTCCGACGGTGCGGTCCGACTGCTTATGCGCAGAGAGTCCATTGATGAGATCCTCGCGAGGGACGTCTCGATCAGGTAGACGGTCGCCGGGTCCCGCCAGCAACGCGGTACTATCTCGGGTCATGGAAACTACCGTTGGTATCGGATTACTTGGCGCTGGCATCGTCGGCGGATCGCTCGTTCGTCGGCTTGTCGACGAGAACGACGCAATCAGGGCCAAAACCGGACTCGACCTTCGTATCGTGCGCATTGCAGTTGCCGACCTTTCCAAGGAACGCGACTTCACCGTCGACGAAGGTGTCCTGACCGACGACCCGATGGCTGTGATTGAAGATGAAAAAGTCAAACTTGTTGTCGAGGTAATGGGAGGTTTGGAGCCCGCCGGCGACCTCATTCTTGCCGCGCTGGAGGCAAGTAAGCCAGTGATCACGGCAAACAAGGAACTCATTGCGGCTCGCGGCGCCGAACTCATCGCTGTTGCAGAACGCAACGGCGTGCCGTTTCTGTTCGAGGCCGCGGTCGGCGGTGGAATCCCCATTATCCGACCCCTTTCGGAGACCCTTGCTGGTGAACAAATCGACAAGATCATGGGAATCGTCAACGGCACAACCAACTTCATCCTGACCCGGATGAGCGAAGACGGACAAGAATTCGACCAAGCTCTGAAAGAAGCGCAGAGGCTTGGGTACGCCGAAGCTGACCCGACAGCGGATATTTCAGGAGCTGACGCCGCAGCAAAAGCAGCCATCCTGTCCAGTCTCGCTTTTGGTGTCTGGGTTGGGCAAGAGGATGTGTATCGCGAAGGGATCGATGGTATTTCGCTTGTCGATCTGCGCCACGCCGATGAACTCGGGTTTGTCGTCAAGCTGCTCGCGGTTGCGGAGAAAACTACCGGGGGCATCTGCACTCGAGTGCATCCCGTCATGTTGCCAAAGTCGCATCCTTTGGCCTCCATCAGGGGTTCGGGCAACGCCATATTCATCAAGGGTCCACAAATCGATGAGTTGCTGTTCGCTGGCCCTGGCGCCGGCGGCGCCCCGACTGCGACAGCAGTACTTGGCGATGTGATCGATGCTGCCCGCGAGATTTTGGCAGGTGCTCAGGTGTCGCCCGCCATCAGATTTGGTTCGGGGGAGATTCTCGACTTCGCCGACGTCCATACTGAATGGTATGTCAGGTTGATGGTGGACGATCAGCCCGGTGTTCTCGCGTCGATTGCCCATGAGTTCGGCGCCAACGATGTCAGCATAAAGTCCGTTTGGCAGGAGGGTGAGCACGGGGAAGCAACCCTGCTGTTGATCACCCACCGAGCGAGGGAATCTAACCAACGCGCCGCCGTTGCGGCTGTTGAGGGTCTTGAAAGTGTTCGCCGGGTAGCGACAGTAATGCGTGTAGAAGGCGCAGACACCGGCCGATAGGACTACACAATGGCGGAGCGTACTTGCGTACCGATGCCATTGCGTTATTATCACAACCGGACCGGATATCTCCGGCCCATCTCCCACCAACCCGCCTCGGCGTTTCTGGGTGGGCAGACCTTGAACCATCGACAGGCGACTGTGTCGCTGTCTGCAACGCGCATTTCGATTCGGCGGCACCGGAGATGGTTTTCATTCATGCCGAAAGGGGCATTTGTCACATGACAACAAGAGCCAGACTTCAAGAGCTTGGACTTCCTGCTCTCCGCTCTATGGCGGGTACCGTTGATGTCGACCACGAAGGACTCCAAAAGTCCAAGTTGATCACCGAAATCATGAGCGCAGGGGGGTTCAACGAGAGTCTGCTGCCAGCACCAAAAGAGATTTCCGACGACCGCGTCGACGCCGGTGAATCGAAGATCAGTGAGTCGGGTGCTCCCGAATCCAAAACGACAGACCAGGACACCCAAGACACCGACACGCGAGACGACTCGGTGGCTACCGACGACACACAGCCGCAAAACAACGGCGACCGCAAGCGTTCTGGAGGCGATCGTCAAAGAAATGACGGCTCCCGGCAGCGCAACCAAGGTGGTCGCCAACGAGGCGACGGTCAGCGGCAGGGGCAAGGTCAGGGCGGAAACCGCAACCGCAGCCGTCGGCGCCGCGGCAGAGAACGCGACTACGAGCCAATTGATGAGTCCGAGCTCGAGGTCCGCGAAGGCATCCTCGACATCCTTCCCGAGGGGTACGGTTTCCTCCGGTGCAGCGGCTACCTGCCCGGTGACGACGACGTGTATGTTGCCGCCAACCTCGTACGACGCAGCCGGCTGCGCAAGGGTGATGTCATTTCCGGTCCCGTTCGTCCTGCCAGGGCTCAGGAGAAATTCGCAGCCCTTGTCCGCGCAATCTCCGTCAACGGCATCGATCCTGAGGAGGCCAAGGATCGTGTCAACTTTGCCAAGCTGACTCCGCTGTTCCCCGATGTACGCCTTCGCCTTGAGGTGGACGACGAGCCTAATTCGATACTTCCGCGGATCGTCGATCTGATCGCTCCGATCGGCAAGGGCCAACGTGGGCTGATCGTATCGCCGCCAAAGGCTGGCAAAACAACGGTGCTCAAGGAAATTGCCAACTCGGTTTCGAAGAACAACCCGGAATGTCACCTGATGGTTGTCTTGGTGGACGAGCGCCCCGAAGAAGTCACTGACATGCAGAGGTCTGTGAAGGGCGAGGTCATCTCTTCGACATTTGACCGCCCTGCGGAGGAGCACACCCAAGTTGCAGAACTTGCTATTGAGCGGGCGAAGCGTCTTGTCGAGCAAGGGCAGGACGTTGTTGTCTTGCTCGACTCGATCACTCGGCTTGCTCGGGCGTACAACCTTTCAATGCCTGCAAGCGGACGCATTCTCTCGGGTGGTGTCGATTCGGGTGCCCTGTACCCTCCGAAACGCTTTTTTGGCGCGGCCCGTAATATCGAAGAGGGTGGCTCGCTCACCATCATCGGTACCGCGCTTGTTGAGACCGGCTCTCGCATGGACGAGGTGATCTTTGAAGAGTTCAAAGGTACCGGCAACATGGAGCTGCGGCTTGATCGGAAACTCGCCGACCGGCGGATTTATCCGGCTATCGACGTAGCGTCGTCGAGCACCCGGCGTGAGGATCTGTTAATGCATCCTGACGAGCTTCAGGAGGTGTGGAAGCTACGCCGAGTGCTGCTCGCACTCGATGGCGGCGCGGCGCTTGAACTGTTGATCGACCGTCTCAAGACCACGCGCTCCAACGCCGAGTTTCTGCTGAGCATTTCGAAGGTCGGGAAGTAACTTTCAGGGGTTCCCGTTCTACTAAAGTTTCCCCTTCACATAGGAGTTTGCCGTGAAGTCTGACATTCATCCCGGATACCGCGCTGTGGTGTTCCAGGACACATCATCGGAGTTTTCGTTCCTCACGCAGTCGACGATCGAAACCAAAGAGACCGTCGAGTGGGAAGACGGAAACACGTACCCGCTCGCCAAGGTCGAGATCTCCTCTGCGAGCCACCCGTTTTACACCGGTAAGCAAGTACTCATTGATACGACCGGACGCGTCGAGCGTTTCCGGCGCCGCTACGCCAACGTTGGCATCAATACCGAGCAGAAAACTGCGGCGACAACGGGAGACGAAAAAGCCTCGACCGAGGCTTAGCCATGAGCCAACCTCCAGCTGCCGTTGTCGGGGGCCAGGCGGTAATCGAAGGTGTCATGATGCGATCACCCACAGGGTGGGCGGTGGCTGTGCGTCGGCCAGACGGCATCATTGAGGCTGAAGGGCGTGACCTCCCGAAACTCTCTTCGCATTCCCGGCTCGCCAAGATGCCGTTCACTCGCGGCATCATGGTGCTCGGTGAAAGCCTGTCGCTTGGTTTCAAGGCGCTGTCGTGGTCAGCGCAGAAGTCGGGCGAGGAGGAAGATGAGCTCAAGCGTTGGCAGGTTGTCCTGACAATGGTGATCGGCGTGGTTCTCGCTGTGGGTTTGCTCGTCATCGTCCCGGTTGTCGGAGCGAACTGGCTCAAGCGGTTCTTTGATGATTCGAGCCTGGCTTTTGTCGTGATGGACGGGCTGCTACGTATCGGGTTTCTGGTTGGATACATTGCGCTAATCGCCCGCTCTGACGACATCCAACGGGTGTTCCAATACCACGGTGCCGAGCACAAAACTATCCACGCTTACGAGGCAGGGGACCCTCTCACCATTGCGGAGATCCAGAAGTACAGCCCGCGGCATCCTCGATGTGGGACGTCCTTCCTTGTCATTGTCGGGATGGTTGCTTTCTTCGTTTTTCTCGTGCTTGCGCCGCTGGCCTTGGTGTGGCAGATAGCGGCTCGCATCGTGTTGATCCCTGTTGTTGCCGGCGTGTCGTACGAGGTTCTCAAGGCGGGGGCGACGTCACGCTGGTTGGCCTGGGCGAATCGCCCCGGGATCTGGTTGCAAGCAATCACTACCAACGAACCGACCGGCGACCAGGTTGAGGTTGCGATCGCATCTCTGCTCGTTGCCGTTGATGAGGATGAGGCCGAACGGCTGATTGCCTTGGGAGGCATTCCCGACAGTGTGATCAACGCTGAGAGCACTCGTCTGGGAACGTCTAATGGATGACAACCTGCGTCAGAAACTTGTCGAGATCGAGGAGGCCTTCGAGGCGACGCTGCTCCAGCTCGCAGACAACATCATTCTTTCTGATCAGGATCGGTATCGCGAGGTCACCCAGCGTCATGCGGAGATCAAACCGATCGTCGAGGCCTACCGTCGGTACGTTACTGCCGAGGGCGAGTTGGTTGAAGCTGCAGAACTCCGGGCTGACGAGGCCGACGCAGACATGGCGACCTACCTCGATGATGTTCAGGCTGAGTTGCGGACCGAAATGGATGGTCTCGAAGCCGATCTACGAATCTTGCTTGTCCCTAAGGACCCTGACGACGACCGTGACGTCATCGTAGAAATCCGGTCTGCCGCCGGTGGTGACGAGGCTGCTCTGTGGGCTGGGGACCTCATGAGGATGTACGAACGGTTTGCGGAGCGGCTCGGGTGGAAATTCGAAACGATCGACATGTCCGGTTCCGACGGGGGAGGCCTCAAGGAAGGGACCTTCTCAATCAAGGGGCACGGTGCGTTTGCCCGCTTCAAGTTCGAGGCTGGCCCACACAGGGTCCAGCGGGTTCCGAAAACTGAATCCCAGGGCCGTATACATACGTCCATGGCGACCGTTGCGGTCCTCCCCGAAGTAGAGGAAGTCGAGGTCGAGATCCACGAGAACGACCTGGAGATCAATGTGTTTCGCTCAACTGGGCCTGGCGGGCAATCGGTGAATACGACAGACTCGGCTGTGCGGATCATCCACAAACCGACGGGCATTGTCGTGGTATGCCAGGACGAGAAATCACAGCTCCAGAACAAAATCAAAGCCCTTCGGGTGCTGCGGGCCAGGTTGTACCAAGCAAAACTTGACGAACAGCTCGGCGAGCGGGCCTCAGAACGCAAGAGCCAAATCGGAACCGGGGACAGGTCCGAGAAGATTCGTACGTACAACTTCAAAGAGAACAGGGTCACCGATCATCGCGTCAGTCTCACGATCCACGCGTTAGGCGACGTTCTCGACGGCGATCTTGAGGCGTTTCATCAGGCACTCGCGGCCCGTGATGTGACCGAGCGGCTCGCCGCCGTTGAGTGACATTCGCCGTTACGGTGCACAAGCCAATGGCGACACGGTGAGACATAGCGAGGGATTATGTGATGGCAACGTCAACGCGTGACTTTCTTGCAACGGGGACGCTCCCGCAATACGAGACTGTGCGTCTTGCGATGCTCGTTGCGGGAGTCTCGCGTTTCGAGGTTCTCCAAGGGCGGGACCTGTCCGATACCGAGGCTCGACGTCTGAAGTCTCTCGTCGACAAACGAGCTTCTGGTGTTCCACTGCAACACCTTGAGGGCGTGGTTCAGTTCGGCCCAATCGACGTGTTGTGCGACTCCCGAGCGCTTGTCCCACGTCCCGAAACGGAGTACCTCTGGGAACTCGTTGTAGAACGAGTCAGCGGGCGCAGGGTTGACGTCGTAGTGGATCTGTGCACAGGTGGCGGCTGTCTTGCGCTCGCCCTCAAACACGAGCTACCCGCAGCGCGCGTGATCGGAACCGACGTGGATTCGAGCGCGGTTTCGCTAGCGTCCGACAACGCGACGTTCACCGGCATCGAGATCGAGGTACGCGAGGGAGACCTGTTCGAGGCGCTGCCCAAAGAGATTTTCGGGCAGGTTGACCTTTTGGTAGTAAACCCGCCCTACGTTGCGGAGTCTGAGTTTGGCTCTCTACCGATCGATGTCCGAGTGTACGACCCCAAGGTTGCGTTGGTGGCTGGCGACACCGGCCTCGAAATTGTCGAACGAATTGCCGTAGATTGGGAGGCATGGATGCGACCCAGCGGGCTGCTTGCGCTCGAGATCGGCGAGCACCAAGGCGCTGCAGTGCGCGGATTGTTCCCTGCAGGGGACACGGAACTTGTTCCTGACCTCGCTGGGCGCACTCGGTTTTTCTTTGCGTACGCGCAGTAGCTAATTTAGACAGTGGCCCTTGACGAGAGGAGTGGACTGGACATGACGATTGATGGTGCGGTCGCGGCCCTTGCCCGTGGTGAAATTGTCGGGTTGCCGACTGACACGCTGTACGGACTAGCGGTGGATCCGTTCCGCGAAGAGGCCATCGAGGCCATGCATGTGCTCAAGGATAGGGACACCCGTAAGCCGCTGGCATTGTTAGTTGCGAGTATTGAACAGGCAATGCAAGTTGCTGAGCTCACTGATCGTGCACTCGAACTAGCTGACCAGCATTGGCCAGGTGGTTTGACCATGGTGCTGCGGAGGCTGAAGACCGCACCCGACTGGATCGGCGACTCCCATGCCCGCACTGTCGGGGTGCGGTGTCCCGATCACGAGGTCGCGCTGGAACTACTTCGCCGTACCGGGCCGCTTGCAGTCACGAGCGCCAATCTATCGGGAAGGCACAGCGCAGTCGATGAGTCAGAGGCCGAAGATCAGTTCGGGGATGCTGTTTCGGTGTACGTCGTCGGTACGGCCCCCGGCGGCCAAGCGTCGACAGTGATCGACCTCACCTCGCCGACACCTCTGATCCTGCGCGCCGGGCCGGTCAAAGACACGTGACTGATGAGTCCGTGCCAGCACAGCCGTCGCGTTGGCGAGCGGTGGCAGTTGCGATCGTCGTGTCGGTTGCAATCGCGCTTGTCGGGGTCGTCGGCGGACTTTTTGATTCATCGGTCGGTCTATGGACGTTGGGTCTTGCGGCCCCACTCGTTGGCGTAGTCCTCCTCAGCCGACTGAGCCGCGGTGCAGACCGCCGAGCAGTGTTCATATCGCTCGGCATTTTCGGTGCCGCGTTCGTGGTTGTTGGCGCCTTGGATTGGATCGGATTCCCGATTGGCGTGCCCGCTGCGATCACCCTGGCCACGGGGCTTGCCGCGAGTTACGCCTTGAAGTTTCGCTCAATAGAGACAATGCAGAGACGTACTTCGTGGGTCATCGGGGCGTTTGCTATCGCTTGGGCCCTGTCGCTGGGACTGTCCACCGCGGCTGCTGCAGTAGTGAGCGCGCCGTTGGCCTTCATCGCTGTTGGCATGGCCGACCTGAAGCTTGGCGCCGAGGCTACGTAGCTGTGGGCTCTAACAGTCGGCGCCGTCGATTGCGCAGGCTTCGCCAACCGCGGTCAGCACGCCCTTGCCTCTGAAGAACCGCGTTATTGCCGGTTCGAGTGTCTCGAATGGTGCATACCCTCGCGTAACAATTGTCATGTCGGCGCCGATGCGGACAAGCAGTGTCGGGAACCCTTGGACTCCGTAGCTGCGTGACAGCGCAAAGTCCGCCCATGCACGCTGCTTCCAGTCAGCGGTTGCAATGTCGGCGGTGAACTCGTCGACGTCGACGTCGAAGTCTGCGAGGAGTGACCGGTAGGTCGAGGCGTCCGTGATATCGACTGCTTCTGCGTAGAACGCCTGCTGGAGCCGCGTGAAAAATCTCAATGTGTCGACGGGCTGGTTTTCCCTCATCCAGACGACGGCAATCGCGGGCAACTCGGTGTTGTACGTCCAGTTGTCGCGGTCAAGGCCGGTTTCATCGAACGGTTGTCCGGTTGCTTCAGCGACGTGGCGCCAGTGACCGAGGATGAAAGATCGCATTTCGTCGTCGAGGATGTCGGCGTCCGGGCCGGGCCGGAGACCTCCGACGATTGTCTCCATTTCGATGGAAAAGTGGTCAGAGAGTCTCTCAAGTGTTGGTGCAAATCCCCAACACCATGAGCACATTGGATCACCGACATATACAAAGCTCGGCCGGGTCTGAGTCGGTGTTGTGGCGTCCTGTTTGTTATCAATGTCCATGGTGATGTAACGCCGCTCGACGGGTTGCAATTTCCGTTACCCTAGCTCTCGATTGGACTGACCGGAGGAACAGATGATCGACACCGCAAGCCTCGAAGAGGTGGATCCAAAACTCGCAGACATGATCGCTCGCGAGGCCGGACGTCAGCGTGCGAAAATTCACTTGATCGCTTCCGAGAACTTCGTGTCTGTTGCGATGATGCAGGCCGCCGGATCGGTACTGACGAACAACTACTCCGAGGGTTATCCGGGCCGGCGCTACTATGAGGGTTGTCAGGTGATCGACGAGATCGAGTCGTTGGCGATCGACAGGGCGATGTCATTGTTTGGTAGCGAGCACGCCAATGTGCAGTCACACTCTGGCTCGCAGGCGAACATGGCTGCCTATCTTGCAGTTATCGATCCTGGCGACACGGTTCTTGGTATGGCGCTGGATCAGGGAGGTCACCTTACCCACGGCAGTCATGTCAACTTTTCGGGGAACCTGTTCAATTTCGTTTCGTATGGCATGGATCCTGAAACCGAACGTATCGACTTTGACGACGTGCGGCGCATTGCTCTGCAACACAAGCCAAAATTGATCATCGGCGGATATACCTCGTACTCGCGTCTGCTCGATTGGTCCAAGTTCCGCGATATTGCAGACGAGGTTGGTGCGATCCTCGTCATCGACGCGGCCCACATTATCGGCCTCATTGCCGGGGGAGCGCACCCAGATCCGGTACCGCACGCCGACATTGTCACTGCAACCACGCACAAAGCGCTGCGAGGCCCACGCGGGGGGCTGATTCTGTGCAAGGAGAAGTACGCAAAAGCGGTCGACAAGGCTGTGTTTCCGTACGCTCAGGGTGGTCCGAACAACTCGATGATCGCGGCAAAGGCGCTGTGTTTCGAACGTGCGGCCACACCCGAGTTTTCGGTGTACGCCCATCAGATCGTCAAGAACGCTGCCGCTTTGGCGGCGAACATCGCCGCCCAAGGAGTTCGCATCATTTCAGGTGGGACCGACAACCACATGTTTATGATCGATCTGCGCTCGATCGACGAGGACCTCACGGGCAAGGTCGCCGCACGATTGCTCGACGATGTTGGGATCACACTGAACCGCAACGCCATCCCGTTTGACCCTCGGTCGCCGTTCATCACCTCGGGGTTACGCATTGGACTTCCTTCGGCGACAACCGCCGGTATGAAGGAAGCAGACATGGAGACGCTCGGCGATCTCATGATTGGGGTGTTACGCGGCCGCGACGATGAAGCGCTGTTGAGCAACCTTGAGCAGCGCATCGGCGCTCTCGCGGCGGCGTTCCCCAGCTACCCGGAGGACTTCTCGGGTCATGTTTAGGCGGCGCACGCAACACCGTATTTGGATCGGCAATCGCAGTGTTGCTAACGTGGCCGGACGACCTTGTGAAACGATTCACAAAGTGGAGATTCTTCGTGAGCGATGATACCAAGCAGTCTGCTACAACCGATGGCCCCACCAGCGACGCGCCCCACGCACGGACCATAGGGCAGGGAGGTCGGTTCGACATGGTCCATGGCTTCGCTAGAGGCGGCGACTTCTTGTCGTCGATCATCGCCGGCATGTTGCTCGGACTAGGTGCTGACTACCTGTTGGGGACCAGGCCAGTGTTTGTTGTACTCGGCATTGTTGCCGGCTCGGTGACGGGTTTCTACAAGCTCTGGTTGGCGTCGGCGAACTTGCGGCAAGCGCCGGAGCGATTCCGTGGGCGTTGAGCTTTCGGGAAACCTGGCCGACGACACGTCATCGGACGATGCTGCCGTGGCCAGGTTCGCGCCTGTCGGCCACGGAAACATGGTCGAGCAAAAGATTGCCATCTCAATGGTGCGACGGGTCGTCGTCGTTGCGCCGATTCTTGCTGTCATATTCGGGGTGTTCGCGGGCGCTGGCGCCGCAGTCGCGGCAGTCGTAGGCGTCGGTGTCGTGGCTGTGAATTTCCTCATCAGCGGCGCGATGATGTCGCGATCTGCGCGCATCTCTCTGAACCTGTATCATGCCGCCGCGTTGTTCGGATTTGTCGTGCGTCTCGGTCTGGTGATGGTCATGATGTTCACGCTTGCCGGTACAACGAACATTGACAAAACAGCGCTTGGTATATCTGTGGTGGTTAGCTACTTTGCCTTGCTGTCTTGGGAGGCGATCGTTTTGACCAGAGGTACGAAAGAGGAGTTTGAGTGGAGCAACTGATCCTTGCCTCGGAAGAGTGCGACGCAGCGAACGAGATCATGTGCGTCCCAAGTTCGGTGAACGAGCTTTTCGAGCTGCCGTTTCTGGGTTTTATCAACCGCACAATCATCTTGACAATCCTGGTCGCCGTCGTGGTCGGTGTTCTTTTGTATCTTGGTCTTCGTAAGCGATCGCTAACCCCCTCCAAGTTTGAACTTATCATTGAAGGGTTGGTCGGTTTCGTCCGCGACCAGATCGCAATCGGGATCGTCGGCAAGGAGCATGGTCTCAAGTACCTTCCGTATCTGTTGTCGCTATTCATGTTCTTGCTTGTCGGGAACCTGTTCGCAATTCTTCCGTTTCTCAACTTCCCTGTCGCGTCACGGATCGGCATCCCCATGTTTCTTGCAGCGATCACCTGGGTGCTGTTCGTCACAGCCGGTTTTAAGCAGCAGGGCTTCGGGTACGTTCGTGGGTTGGTGTGGCCGGCCGGCGTACCCGTCGCGATCAAACCGCTGGTAGGGGTTATCGAGCTGGTCTCGGTGTTTCTTGTGAGGCCGTTCTCGCTTGCAGTTCGGCTTTTCGCCAACCTTGTCGCCGGCCACGTGATGCTTACCTTGCTGCTCGTGTCCGGCTGGGTGTTTATCAGCGGCCAGGGTGGACTTGCCAAAATCCCTATCGGGTTCGGATGGTTCACACTTGGGATTGGCATTTACGTTTTCGAAATCCTCGTCGCGGTTCTGCAGGCGTACATATTTACGCTCTTGTCAGCGGTTTACATCCAGACATCGCTCGAACCGGAGCATTAGAAATCAGCCTGGCGGGACGCCACGTCCACCCAGGCCACTAGTCCAGTCACACACCCAGGAAAGGCAAGCAATGGAAGAAATCAAAGGATCACTCGCTGTCATCGGATACGGTCTCGCGGCGATCGGCCCGGGGATCGGGATCGGTCTCGTAGCTGGAAATGCTGTGCAGGCCATGGCACGTCAGCCCGAGATGGCAGGACAGATCCAAACGACGATGTTCCTCGGCATCGCCTTCACCGAGGCTCTTGCCCTCATCGGGTTTGTGCTCTTCTTCCTGGCATAGGAGATCGCGATGTTGAAGCTATACGCAGCGCAACTGTTGCTCGCCACCGAGGCGGCCGAGGAGCCGTCCGGCACGGATCTTCTGATACCGGCAACAAACGAACTTATTGCCGGCATAATCGCGTTTTCGATCGTGTTCGCCATCGTCTGGAAGTTTGCGATCCCGGCGATTACCGAGACGCTCGAAAAACGTCAAGCTGCGATCAAGGGAGAGCAGGAGGCGGCTGTCGCGGAGCACGCCGAGGCTTCTGGCATTCTTGAGCAGTACAAAAGCGATATGGCAAACGCACGAGATGAGGCAGGCCGCATCGTCGAGGAGGCTCGTCAAGCTGGTGAGTCTGTGAAGGCTGACATCATTGCAAAGGCCGAGACGGAGGCCGAAGCGATTAAGGCTCGAGCCCGTGATGAGGCTGCCGGCGAGCGTGAGCGTGTTCAGAGCGCCATGCATCGCGAAGTTGCAACACTTTCACTCGATATCGCTGAAAAGGTGGTCGGGGCAAGTCTCGACCGGAGCGCTTCGCAGTCTCTTGTTGACGAGTTCATCGCCAGTCTTGACGGAGCGCAGGCGTAACCGATGGCCGAGGTGACACACACGAAACGGATCGATGGTTACGCCGCTTCGGTGCTTGACGTTGCCGCGGCGGAAGGCGACACCGGCCGCATTACGGACGAGTTGTTTCGCGTGGCGCAAGGAGTGGAGGCGAGTGACGAACTTAGGGAGACGCTCGCTGATCCCGCGATCCCGGTCGAACGCAAGATCGCAATTGTGAACGATCTGCTCGACGGGCGCGCCGCAAAGACCACCGTGGCACTCGTCAACATGATTGTCGCGGCAGGTCACACTCGCGACTTGCTCGAGATCTCTAACCGCGTGGCGACTCTTGCAGCCGAACAGGAATCTGCGCTGCTCGCCGAGGTTCGCACCGCATTCGAGCTGGACGACGACACACTTAGTCGATTGACAGCGAGTCTTGAGAAGAGCGTTGGGCGACGCGTGCAGGTAAAAGTGATTGTTGACCCGGCAGTTGTTGGCGGTGTTGTGGTCAAAGTTGGTGAGACAGTATTCGACGGGTCGGTACGTAGCCGGCTCGACAGTCTTCGAGAGGCATGGGGATAGTGAATGGCTGAACTTACGCTGGATCCTGCAGAAATTAGCGCGGTTTTGCGCCGCAACCTGGAGGGTTGGGAACCCACTGTCGAGGCCCACACCATCGGATATGTCCTCTCGGTCGGTGATGGTGTCGCCCGTGTTGCAGGACTCCCTCATGCAATGGCGTCCGAGCTCCTCGAATTTCCGAACGGACTCATCGGGATTGCGCTCAACCTGGATGAGGAATCAATAGGCTGCGTCATCATGGGCGACTCGGCGCTTATCGAAGAGGGCGACGAGGTTCGTTCGACTGGCCGGGTTCTTGCAGTACCGGTCGGTGATGCACTGTTGGGGCGTGTTGTCGACGCTCTTGGCGCCCCGCTTGACGGTAAGGGTCCGATTGAGACCACCGAGACTCGGCTTCTCGAAACCCAGGCGCCTTCGGTGGTTGAGCGTCAGCCAGTGAGCCAGCCGCTCCAGACCGGACTGAAGGCGATCGACGCAATGACGCCGATCGGCCGCGGTCAGCGTCAGCTCATCGTCGGCGACCGCCAGACAGGCAAGACCGCCATCGCGATCGACACGATCATCAACCAGGCGGGCCAAGACGTGAAATGCATCTACGTCGCCATTGGCCAGAAAGCCTCCACGGTCGTCGAGGTTGTTGCGAAGCTTGAATCCGCAGGTGCCATGGAGTACACGGTTGTGGTGAACGCCTCGGCGGCCGCGGCGGCCGCCCTCCAGATGTATGCGCCGTATGCGGGTTCTGCCATGGGTCAGTACTGGATGTACAAGGGCGAACACGCCTTGATCGTGTTCGACGACCTCTCCAAACAGGCTGTTGCCTACCGCGAGATTTCCCTGTTGTTGCGTCGCCCACCGGGTCGCGAGGCGTACCCGGGTGACGTCTTCTACCTGCATAGCCGCCTTCTTGAGCGTTCAGCAAAAATGAGCGACGAGCTCGGTGGGGGATCGATGACGGCGTTGCCGATCATCGAGACGAAGGCCGGTGACGTTTCCGCGTTTATTCCGACCAACGTGATATCGATCACCGATGGCCAGATATTCCTCGAAACCGACCTGTTCTTTTCCGGTGTTCGACCCGCCATCAATGCCGGTATTTCGGTGTCACGGGTAGGAGGCGCTGCGCAGGTTAAGGCCATGAAGAAGGTCGCCGGACCGTTGCGCCTTAACCTGGCTCAGTTTCGAGAACTCGAGGCGTTCGCCCAATTTGGGTCAGAGCTCGATGCCGTATCTCTCGCTCAGCTATCTCGCGGCCAGCGCGTCGTCGAAGTGCTCAAACAAGGTCAGTACGCACCCGTGCCGGTCGAGGAGCAAGTTTGCATTATCTACGCCGTGACCGAAGGTCACTTTGATGGCGTTGACCTGGGCGATATCTCAGACGCCGAGGCCGGGCTCCTTAACTATCTCCGTAGTCGCCACAGTGGTCTGCTCGCCGGTATCGCCGATACCGGCGAACTTCCTGCCGACGACCTCGCTGCCGCAATCGATGCGTACTTGGCCACCCGTGGTGGTGCCGAAGACGGCGAGGGGTAATTAGGTGGCTTCCGCCGAACTGCGGCTGATCCGCCGGCGCATCCGAAGTGTGCAATCGACTATGAAGATAACGCGCGCGATGGAGCTCATCGCGACCTCTCGGATTGCCAAAGCTCGCGTGCGTGTGAAGGAATCGAAGCCGTATATCGAGAAGATGGCCGACGTCATTGCAAACATCGCCGCAACGAGTGGCAGCCTAAGCCATGCTCTGCTTGAGGTTCGCACCGTCGAAACTGCCGGTGTCGTGGTGGTCACGTCGGACCGTGGCTTGGCCGGTGGCTACAACTCGAATGTGCTCCGACTTGCAGAACGCGCAATCGCTGACCACAAGACTGCCGGGCGTGCGGTCCGCGTGTACATGGTCGGTGGCAAGGCCTCCGGGTATTTCGGCTACCGGAAAGTTGCGAGCGCCTCGGAGTGGTCCGGGATTACTGATACGCCGTCGTACGGGCACGCGCGGCTCATCACCAATCGACTGCTTGAGGACTACGAGTCCGGCGCCGTTGACTCGGTCGAGGTCTATACGACACGCTACGTCTCAGCCCTTACCCAGAACGCCGTCCTATGGCCGGTGCTTCCGGTCCAGCCGCCAGACAAGACCGACGCGGACGACCCAGACGGGGTTGATGGCGGGACGTCGTACGAGTACGAGCCAGACGCTGCGACAGTTCTCGACAAGCTGCTTCCTCGTTACGTCGAGGGGACGATTTTTGGCATCTTGCTCGAAGCTTCCGCATCGGAACACGCCGCAAGACGGCGTGCCATGAAGTCTGCAACCGAGAACGCTGAAGAACTCGTCCGTGTGTTGAGCCGTGAGGCCAACCAGGCGCGGCAGGCGGAAATCACGACTGAGATCAGTGAGATCGTCGGCGGCGCCGAAGCCATGGCAGGGAATTGAATAGACATGCGAAATTTTGAACCAAAACAACAAGTCGTTGAGATGGCATCGCCACTCTCGCGGACGAATAACATGACCCATCTCGACAGGAGTGCGCAGTGAGCAACCTTCCAACAGGGCGTATTGTCAAAGTAGCGGGTCCGGTATTTGATGCCGAGTTCGCACCCGACGCCCTCCCAGAGATCCTTCACGCAGTAGAGGTTGACGTCACCATCAACGGTGTCACCTCAACGGTGAAGGGTGAGGTCGCCCAGCACCTGGGCGATAGCAAGATCCGCGTAATCGCAATGGCGCCCACCGACGGCATCGTTCGGGGCGCAGAAGTACGCAACACCGGCGGCCCGATCACTGTGCCGGTAGGGGACCAGACTCTTGGTCACATCTTTAATGTGTGGGGTGAATCGCTCGATGCGCCGGACCAAGATTTCGACGGTGAGCGCTGGCCAATTCACCGCCCCGCCCCTCCCTACGAAGACGTAACCGCAACCAGCGAGATGTTTGAGACGGGTATCAAGGTTCTTGACTTACTCTGCCCGTACCTCCAGGGCGGGAAGATCGGGTTGTTCGGTGGCGCCGGTGTCGGAAAGACAGTATTGATCCAAGAGATGATCAACCGCGTCGCCACTCAGCACGGTGGTGTTTCTGTGTTTGCGGGTGTTGGCGAGCGCACCCGTGAGGGTAACGACCTCTTCGGTGAGATGACCGAATCCGGCGTCATTGAAAAGGCTGCGCTGGTATTTGGACAGATGGATGAGCCGCCCGGTGTCCGTCTCCGTGTAGCCCTGTCCGCGCTGACAATGGCGGAGTACTTCCGCGATGTGCAGCGCCAGGACGTGTTGTTGTTCATCGACAACATTTTTCGCTTCACACAAGCCGGCGCTGAGGTGTCGACCTTGCTTGGACGCATGCCGTCTGCAGTCGGCTACCAGCCGACGCTCGCGGGTGAGATGGGGGCGCTCCAAGAGAGGATCACCTCGCTCAAGGGCCGGTCGATCACGTCGCTCCAGGCGATCTACGTGCCGGCAGATGACATCACCGACCCGGCGCCGCACACCGCGTTTGCGCACCTCGATGCAACGACAGTGTTGAGTCGCCCGCTGACCGCTCTCGGGATCTACCCGGCTGTGGACCCTCTTGACTCGACGAGCCGTGCTCTCGACCCGCAGATCGTGGGTGACGCCCACTACTCGTGTGCGACCAATGTGCAACAAGTGCTCCAGCGTTACAAGGACCTTCAGGACATTATTGCCATCCTCGGCATTGATGAGCTGTCTGAGGAGGACCGTCTTGTTGTTGGACGTGCCAGACGGATGCAGAACTTCCTGTCGCAGCCAATGTTTGTGGCTGAGCAGTTCACCGGTCAGGAAGGTGTATACACACCGCTCTCGGAGACGATTGAGTCGTTCAACGCTATTTTGTCCGGCGAATTGGACCACCTTCCTGAGCAGGCTTTCTACATGGTCGGCGGGGCGGAGCAGGCCATGGCTAAGGCCAAGGAGCTAGAAGTCGTCTAATGGCCGACCATCCCCTGTTCACAGTCGACATAGTGACGCCTGAGGCGGTCATTTGGAGTGGCCAGGCTGAGTTTGTGTCGGCCATGACCACTGAAGGTGAGATCGGGGTGTTTGCGGGTCACGAGCCAACGATGGCTGCGTTATCGACGGGTGCAGTGGAGATCCACGGTGAAGACGGTGTGGTGATTGTGGGCATCCACGGAGGGTTTCTGCAGATCGCCCGCGACACCGTGACCCTGCTCACCGATCGTGCTGAAATGACCGACGGGGGACGCTCTGAAGCGATCCGACTTGCACAGGGCCTTCGAGACGACACTCCGGGCGACGCCGGCCAGTAAAACCGCTCGAAGCTGCACCTCGCAGGTTGCGGGCCGAGCGTGTCGGCACCTACCGGCGGGCCTCGATGTTTAGCGACACGCTGTCTCCGCTTTGCAGAGTTGGCAGCTGCCACCCGAATTCGGTGAATGTCCCCGCCTGTGGTGCCGCCGAGAGGATCTCCCATCCTTGGGGAGTGCTCGCAGGGACTAGCGTTTCGCCTGTCGCGGTAGGCGAAACGTTGACCACCACGAGGTCGTAACTCTGGGTTTCAGCGGCCAGGTCCAGCGTCGTTGCTGATATGAGCACCAAGCTGTCAGTGACTGGGGGAGCATCTTGTGCCAGGTCCTCATCGGTTGCAGACGCTGCACCCGGTGCGCCGACTAGGGCGACGACGAGTAATGTTCGAAGCGCTTTGCGCGGTGACGTCAATGGCTGCCAGTGCTGCATGGCGCAATGGTAATTAACCAATGGTGGGTCATCAATGCCCGATCTTGAGCGAGCGCAATGACTAGATATCTGCTTGGGTTACCAGCCGGTGGGCGAAGTCTTCGACCTGGCCCGGCAGACCGTTTTCGATAGCTCGTGCAATAGCGGGGAAGAACAAGCTGGCGAGCAGACCTTCAGGTCGAGCAAATACAGTGACATCAAGCTGTGTCCCGTCTTCAACGCGACTGGTGACCATCGTAATTGTGCCGCTGACCTCGGTGCTCGAGATATCAATCCCGATAGTGTCGAGGTGCTTCCAGGTCGAGACCGTCGCGGTGCCGGGATATTTGCCTCCCGCGGCGTGTGTCACCCACCGAAACGAAACAAGCTCGTCGTTCTCAACTACCGGGTCGGAAACATCCCCGACTGGTCCGATGCCCTCCCACGTCAATACGTTGACGAACTGTCTCCACACAGACTCTATGGGTTCGGATGTCACGGCTGTTGATGATGAGGAGGTGGTGGTCGGCATGGGTTGAGAATAGGGGATCCGACGCCGGTGGAGGAAAAATTGCGTTTTGTTCACAGCACAGCGCTAGTGTGGTCCGTCTATGCGGCGCAAGTTTCTTTTGGGGATCTTCGGGAGTGATCTGGTGGCTTTGCTGACCGCTATCTCGATCTCATCTTGGTTTGTGTTCGGCACCCCGGTTTTGTGGAACGCTCGTGAACTCGCCGGTCGCAGCGCGTGGACGTACGGGGTGTTACTTGTGCTCGGGTTGGCGGTCGGCTCGTACTCAAGTATGCGGACTTGGACCACTCGGGCGCCGCGTCCAACGTACGGCCGTGCAGTCGCGATCGTTTCGACGACGGGGGCGTTTACCGCGATCGGCTTGTCCTTGTTGCGTCCATATTTTTCTCGGCCGCATTTCGTCACGACGATGGTTACGTTTCTCGTGTTTAGCGTTGCGCACCGTGTTGTCCGGCGTCGTCGGCCTTGGACCGAACATTTCGTAGTCGTGACGAACGAGAAGAATCTCGCAACCGAAATCGACATGACCGCTCACGCGATTGTCGAGCTGGTGTTGTCGCCGCAGGAGCAACCTCCGACGGAACCGATCGAGCCGGGAACGACGCTGGTTGTTGACCTACGGGCGGTGCTCTCGGACGAGATGGCGCAGTACGTATCGTCGCTTTCAATGGCGGGGTATCCGGTGCGTGGCCTCCTCAACGTCTACGAGGAGCACACCGAGCGTCTTCCGATGGTGCACCTTGCCGAGGGATGGGAGTTGACTGCGCCGGTTGCCCGCAACGCATACGCACCAGTGAAGCGTCTTGTCGACACGCTGGTCACGTTCGTGACCGCGCCGCTTTGGCTGCTGATCATGGGGGTCGTCGCGATCGTCGTCAGGCTGGACTCGCCGGGGCCGGTGATCTTCAAGCAACAGCGCGTCGGCCTGTCTGGTGAGAATTTCATTCTCTACAAGTTTCGAACAATGCAGGTCGATGCTGAGAAGGACGGACCGCGTTTTGCCTCGGTCGGTGACCCGCGCATCACCCGCTCTGGTCGATTCCTCCGCAAGTCGCGACTCGACGAGCTGCCGCAACTCGTCAACGTGCTTCGTGGCGAGTTGAGCCTCGTGGGTCCGCGCCCCGAACGTCCCGTGTTCGTACGCGACTTTTCTCGCAGAATTCCCTTTTATACCTCACGCACGCTGGTGCGCCCCGGTGTGACCGGATGGGCACAGGTGAACTACGGCTACGCAGACGATGTTGCCGACACGATTGAGAAGCTCACGTTCGATCTCTACTACGTCAAGCACATGTCGGCGTGGCTCGACGTGCAGATACTTGGCCAGAGCATTTGGACGGTGCTGACAGGCAACGGCGCCCGGTAGCGATAGGGCGTGGGCGCCTGGAACGACCGGCTACGTGATTGCACCGAACCAGAGACGCCAGCGGATACTGATGAGTTCGCCGAGAGTCGAAAAGTACGAACCGCCCGTTACCCGGCTGTCCTCGCGGTGCTCCCACACAACCGGGATCTCCACGATCGTGTAACCACGTCTCTTTGCAATGGCCAACGTCTCGACGTCGAAGAGCCAGCCGTCCACGATCGCGTCGGTGAACGCGGCGGCGGTTGCGTGATCGGTGAACAATTTGAAACCGCGTTGGGTGTCCTTGATGCCGGGGAGCACCGTTGCTTGGATGATGAGGTTTGCGATTCGTCCTGCAATGCCGCGCGGAAACGGTTGTGGGCGAGTGATAACAGCGCCCTTCACACCAATGGAGGCAATTGCGATAGTACGACCCGTTGGGTCCCCCTGTACGGCCTCTAGACACGGTTTCAGCGAGTCAAGGGCCGTCGAGCCGTCGGCGTCCATGAAGAGGCGTAGGGGGCGCGATGCGGCGAGCATGCCGATGCGCACGGCGTGTCCCTTCCCGCGGTTCGGTGAGGTGACAATCACCTTGCCGGCGGGGAAGTTCTTGAGCGCCGCTTCGGCGACCTCCGCGGTGTTGTCGCTTGATCCGTCATCGACCACGATGATCTCGCCATCAATGCCCTGACCCTCAAGATGGTCGATGAGCTCGCGAATCGTGGGAGCGATCCGTGCGGCCTCGTTGTAGGCAGGTATAACAACGGATATCATTTCTGTTCTTCGATGCGGTACACCGTGGCGTCTCCGATGCGGTCCGTGAGAGATTGGATCGGTTCAACTGAGACCACAGTAAAGCGTTGCAGGAGGGTTGCGAGATATTCCCCTTCAGGTTGGCGCTTCCCATTCTCGAACGTGACGAGATAGCTCGGTCCACTCAAGCGAGGGACGAACGCGTCTTGGACCGCTGAGTCGAAGGTGATCGTAACGCAGCGGCTCATCCACGTGAGCTGGGGGACGTACGACGCAATAATCACGCACGAATCACCGGATTCAACGACACCCGCCACCATGGTTAGAACCGCACGGTCATCTGCGATTTTGTCGGCTCGTATTCGAGCTTCGAACACGCCAGTCCCCAAGCTGACTAGCAATACTGCTGCAAGGGCTACTGAGGAGAAGCGCCGCATGTCGTCTGACCAGCTGTGGGCGTGTCGGAGTAGGGAACTCCATCCAACGAACGAGAGGAGGAGGACATTGAGAAACACGTACCGTAGTTCTCCATGAACGGTGATTCCCACGGCGATGCCGCTCAAGAGCGAAACCGACACGATAAATCTGTCGAGGCGGTCATGGGTGTCGTTGAATCGTCGGCGATGGAACGTGTGCACTACGCCGACGAGCATGACGACTGCTAGCGCGGCGCCCGTCAGTTTCGCCGGGAACCAGGCGATGTAGCGCACCAGCCCATCGCCGAGGTAGTCTCGCCCGGCCGCCTCGCTGCTGAACTTCAGGACGCCGAGAAGTGACCCGGTTGCGGACAGCGAGTACACGAGATGAGGCACTATTAAGGTCGCCAACACCATCGCTGCGATCGCCACGCTACGAGCCTGTTCACGAACCTGGGAGCGGAACATCAACCCCGCCACGGCCACGATGATGACCACCACTACTGCGGACCCGTATCGTAGGTAGAACGCCGCCGCAGAAAGC
>JADFQA010000024.1 GCA_022562055.1 Acidobacteriota bacterium
CAACCCGCCAGGGCACGATCTAGACTCAGGAATCCAAGTTCCAGGAGTCTGAAGTGCTCACCGGCGGGCGGCTCGGCAACCAGCCTGGCACACCAGGCCGGTCAACACCCATTAGGAGTCCATCGCTCCGAAGTAATTGTCGCACTGTCCCTACAAGGAGGTACACACAGTGCGTATCAACCAGAACATTGCGGCGTACAACGCGTTCCGCAACCTGTCGATAGCCAACCTTGCGTTGGGAAAGTCTCTGGAAAAGCTCTCCTCGGGGTTCCACATCAACCGTGCGGCAGATGATTCTGGTGGTCTTGCGAAATCCGAAGGTCTGCGTTCGGAGATCCGAGGAAACCGTCAGGCAATTCGGTAATGCTCAAGACGGCGTGAGCTTCGTGCAAACCGCTGAAGGTGCGTTGAACGAAGTTACCGTAATGCTCCAGCGTATACGTGAGCTTGCTGTCGATGCTCCCAGTACGGGAACACCCGTGAATAATCGGGGTTAGGTGCTTCTGAGCAGGAGGGGAGTCCCGGCCGAGTACATCTAGTAATACAAGTCGGCCCCGGGTCGCTTGCCTTCAGGATGTGGGGTACGATTTCGTTCGGGTTTCCTTATGTGTGCGCAGTGGAGGCCGACGTTACCACATGGGTTGGGTACAGCCCGGAGACCGCATCGGAGGGCAACTATGTCAACATTGGACGAGCGGATCGCTGACCTCGAAGGTCAGATCGACGAACTTCGAATCGAAAACGGCACCCTGCGTCTCCAGCTCGATGTCCTATCTTCAACGGACATCGTCACCGGTCTCCCGAACACGAACGGCATCCTCCAAACACTGGATTCGGTGATCGCTCGACACGAAAGGTCCGGAGAAGCCTTTGGTGTGATGTTGGTGAGAGTTGGCGCCATTGCGGAGGTTGGTGAACGTCACGGCCGTGCGGGCGTGAACGATGCGTTGCGCCACGCAGGTGCACTGATCGCTGCCGGGCTCCGTCGCCTAGATACCGTCGGTCGTTTCGACGACAGCGCATTTCTGGCAGTGCTCCCAATGCTTGACGCGGAAGGTTGTGACACGGTTGTCACTCGTCTTTGCAAGTTGCTAACTTCAGTTCCTATGACGTTCGAGCGCGATCGGCTCACCATCGAGCCGCAAGTAACGATTGCGTTGTCTTCGCCGGGTGTGCACATCGACTCGCAGGTGATCCTGGCCGGGTTGCTTGGCATGTCGGAGACGACAACCGAGGTTGCGCCTCAGATCTACGCACTCACCGAATAGCGCGTCTCCAGTAGTCGAGACAACTACTCGAGATAGTCTTGGAGCTGCCGATAGGAGCAGCGAGCGTTCTCTGAAATAGCGTGGCTTCCAGGCCAACAGTCGAATTATCACAGCTTCCGACGAGATTCTCCAAGACCTGGTGAACATCAAGCGGTAAGCGGGGACTACCCGTTCGCACAACGAGAAGGTAGGGCCATTGGCGGTGGCCCTACCTTCCGTCGCGATGGCCCCGGCGGAGTCGAGGGCCGGTACACAACGGTCGCCTTAACCAGACCGGCGAGTCGCCGGCAGTCAACACAAGCAGCGCGACGGGCTGGGCAGCGTTCCATACGGCAACTGAGCAAGAGATATGATTGTTGCACATCGTCTAAAAGGGGAACAGTTCTTTCTGAACGCCGACCTTGTCGAATCGGTTGAAGCTACGCCAAACACCATCGTGACACTGGTGGGTGGTCGCCGGCTGGTGGTCAGTGATTCCCCGAAAGACATTGTGCACCGGGTTGTCGAGTTCAGGGCGGCGATTCTCGTGAGTGCTTCGCAGCTTCGTGACGAACACCGAGGCTCCATTGTGGCGCTCCGTGACGACAACGGCGCGTCTCGATAGCGGCCGACCTGTTGCAATTCACCCTACTCTGAACGTCGTTTCTTGGTATGTTTAGGGCAGTTTCGCGCATGCTAGGAGAATGCACATGGAACGAACTGTCCTACACCTATTGGGAGACAAAGGCCGCGACGTCTGGTCTGTCACATCTGACACCACCATTTATGACGCCCTCGGGTTCATGGCAGATCGAGGAATTGGTGCCGTTGTCGTTATCGACGATGGCGAGCTGTCCGGGATCTTCTCTGAACGTGACTACGCCCGCAAGGTCGTTCTAAAGGGTCTTGAGTCGAAAAACACTACGGTTCAACAGCTTATGAGCACCGACGTAGTGACCGTGACACCGTCCGATACAGTGATGACCTGTATGACTCTCATGACTGAGCGGAGATTTAGGCACCTGCCGGTGGTCGACGATGGAGCGGTTGTCGGGGTTATCTCCATTGGAGACGTTGTCCGCAACGTGATCGACGAACAGCGTTACTTGATCGACCAGCTACAGCAGTACATTTCGTCTTAGGAGGCGCGCCTCCCGCCGTTACCGGGCCGTGGCTGCGCCGGTGTCACGCGCCCCTGTTTGCGATTGCGTCTGCGTCCAGCGGTTCGATCATGATGCATTCTCCGGGGCATTCCTCGGCCGCCTCGACCACGTCGCTGAGTATGGATTCGGGCACACGAGCCACCCCTCGGGACCCATCGGGAGCTGCTTCGCCGTCAAACACAATGGTCGTCCCGAAATGTGAGGCGTCCTCGCGAACGACCCAGAGGCCGTCATCTCGACCCTCAAATACGTCCGGAGCTATCTCTTGGCAGATCCCATCTCCAGTACATAGATCCTGGTCGATCCACACCATTAATTTGCTATCAGCCACGTTGGCCTCCTTTGCGCGCCACGCCTGTACAGCACAACACTGCATCGGCTATCGATTGTTCACGGACCCTTATCGATCACGAAATCCTGCCGGCAGGTTCCGCATGAAAACCGAGCGTCATGTACTGATCATTGATGACGACCAGGACTTCGTTCACCTGACGTCAGTTTACCTGAAACGTTCTGGCTGCCGGACGTCGGTGGCGACCGACGACATGCAGGGTCAGCGTATTGTCCGCACAGAGCGCCCCGATGTCATCCTCATCAACTATCAAATGCCGGGCGGCAACGGCCTTCTCATCGCCGAACGTTTGACGGCGAGTTCAGCCACCGGCCACATACCGATTCTGATGCTCACAGGTACCCAGATTGAGGATCTCGATACGTGGATCCTGCGTTCGGGCATCGAGCGCGTTCTGCACAGGGTGAGTCTTTTTGAGGAGAACCTCGTACGGGTCCTTGAGCAAGCAGTCAGCGGGGCGTTCCTTCCAGCGAAAAACACCAATGCGCTCTTCCTGGCAGCGGCGGCCCGGCGGTAGGGCAGGATTCGGGAGGCCCTGGGCCATGGATCTACTGTGGGTGCTCGCCGTCATCGTTCTTGCCGTTGTCGTCGGACGCTGCACGAACGCTCAATGCCTTTGGCACAGGCGATTGGGCGGCGGTGCAGCCGCTCGCGGCACGAGCAACGAGACATCTGTCCGGCGCAATTGACAGCGTTTCAACGATGGTTTGCGAACGTGAGGCTGCACTCAAGGAAGCCCTACAACGCGAACGGAGCCACACGCTCGAGGTCGAAGTCTCTGAGATGGCCTACGTGGCGCCCATCAACGTCTGGCTGAGGTCAACGCTGAACTTGAGGGCCTCACATACTCGGCATCGCACGATCTCGCCGTGCGCACGGGTTTGTCCGATTCTTCAGAACGTCATCCAAAACGGTTTCAAGTACAACGACTAGACAAAGCCGCGGATTACGATCTCCGGCTTTCGAGACGGCGATCAGGTGATCATCCAAGTCGCCGACAACGGGATCGGTGTTCCCCTCGAAAAAGGGGAGGATATGTTTGCTTTCTTCACCAGGCTGGAATCGAAACTCGACACCCCGGGCAGCGGTGCGGGTCTTGTGATTGCCAGACGCGCCGCTCGTTCGCTCGGTGGCGACCTGTGGCTTGAGGAAAGTTCGGACTCCGGATCGGTGTTCATACTTGCGCTCCCTGACCAGCTCGGTGTTGGACCGGTCGTAAAACCTGCGCAGATCCGCGTCGAACTCTGAGCCTCTCGATATTTGGCGGAGGTGGACGGGAATCGAACCCGCCAGGGAGCTTTCGCCCCCTCGACGGTTTTGAAGACCGCGGGACCCACCAGGCATCCTGACACCTCCGCTCGTGAGTGTAGAGACTTCAAGCCGTTGTGAGACCAGCGCCGGGTCCACTCGTCGTCGCAGCGAGACCCAGAAATGTTTGCCGGAACTCATCTGATACCGGTATTCGTTGTCTCATCGGATAGGCTTAAGGGCGTTCACGACAATCACAGGTCTCATGTCAGAAGCGTTTGCACTAATTGTTCGCGAAAAGCGACTCAGCCTCGGTCTGTCGCTCGGGCAGCTTGCCAGTCAGGTCTCGCGCACGGCTACAACCGTGCGTGCGTGGGAACGCGCCGAGCACGGTCCCGATGACGCGACCATCCGTCGGCTTGCCTCGGTGCTCGCCATCGATGTTGAGGAGTTGCGCGCTGCCGCCAATATCTCGACACCGGAGGTAACTGTGGAATCTGCCGATCCTGAGGTCGCGGTCACGGACGAGACGGGTGCAGCCGGGGCAGTGGCATACTTCACCGCCGCCGCTGCTGACCCGGGACCAGGGGACACGGGTTTGAGCGAGGCGAGTAACGACCAACTCCTTCTGGACCACCCGACCGAAGCGGTAAACATCGTTGAGATTGCCGACGTCCCCCGACAGGGATCGGCTGGTGGCGACTCCGTCGATGCGACACCGCCCGCGCCGCCCCCGATCGTCGCCGACCAGATATCGAGTGCGAGTTCGCTACACCAGATCGTTGCCGGTGTCCGCAAGGTGTACGACACCATCTTTGATCCGGAGAAGCGGTATCTCTACTGGATTCGGGCGGTTCTGCTCGTCATCGGATTTGTCGTGCTGCTCAGGGTTGGCAAGGACGCTGCGTCGAATCTGTCCGAGGCGCTGGGAGACTTTCTAGACACCTTTGGTACGGGCGCGGGTGATGACCCGACTGTGGATTCGCTTGCCGTGCTTCTCACGCTGTGAGGTTCCAGCACCGCGAGTCATTGAACAACGGTTCGCACCGCGAGTGCCAGCGCTGATCCGGACGACAACCATAAAATTGCTGCTCGCGCCTTCGACTGGGGCAGTCGTGCTGTGAGCCGCGTCGACATCAAGAACCCACCGGCAAGTGCCGGGACGAGGATCGCTGCGATCTTTGCGTCTAGTCTCGTGATCTCCCCCGCAGCTAGGCGTGTAATCAGGGTGATCGTGAGACCGACGATGAAGAGTGCCGCCATATTGGCCCGAATCGTGGGGGGCTTTTCGCGCGAAAACAGCAGTGCTAGGGGCGGTCCACCGATGCTCGAGATCAGCGAAGAGATGCCCGAAAAGGTTCCTGCCAAAAAGTCGACTTTCGGTGATCTTGCAAGCGCTACTCCGGATGCGAGGGCGCTAACCGCAATGAGGACGATGCCCGCGATCATCAGGGACAGGGTCGTTTCGGTGGCGATCTTTAACAGGGCAAGACCAATGAGTGCCCCTGGGATCCGACCGGCGAGAATCCATCTGAGACCTCTGAATTCGATGTGCTGGCGTTCCCGATATGCCATCGTCACGATGAGTGGGATCGATACGAGCAGTTGTGGAACCGGCGCCAGACGAGGGTCAACGATGGATAGGAGCGGTACAGAGACAATCGCAAACCCCATTCCAACCGTTCCCTGGATCGCCGCGGCGAAGAAGGTCACGGCGAACGCGATCACCAGGTCGATTGTTGCAACGGGCATTACACCGCTGCTCGGCGGACTCGTTCGGCAACAACCGAGTGCACGTTTCGGTCGAGTGGGTTGGGCAACAACTCCCCTGGAGGTGCGAGATCGGTCAAGGCCTCCGCCGCGCTCCGTTTCATGGGCGAGGTGATTTGCGAAACGTGGGCGTCAAGGGCTCCCCGAAAGATCCCTGGGTATGCAAGCACGTTGTTCACGACCGATCCGTCGGTCGCGAGTGCGGCGCCTGCGTCTAGCGCAGCGTGGCGATCGATCTCGGGGTTGGGATTGCTAAGCGACATAATGAGTTGGCCGTTGCGGATCAGCGAGGGAGAAAGCAGGTTTGGGCGCCCAGTTGTGAGTACGACAATGTCGGCTGTCGCCATGACTTCCTCGAGACCCTTCTCAGCCGACGTCGTGGTGAGCGGAGCCGTCCCACCGCTGAGGCCTTCGAGGCGGGCGGCCGCGGCGGCAGAGGGGTCGAACGCGGTGATACCTCGAAACGGGAACTGGCGTGCGAGGTTGGCGATCGCCGAGCCTGCGGCGCCCAGACCGATCTGGCCAAACGTCATGTCCTCGATTCTTCTATCAAGCATGCGCGCAGCCGATAGCACTGCCGCCATCAGCACGACGGCCGTTCCGTGTTGGTCGTCGTGGAACACCGGGACGTCCAGTCGGGCCTCCAAAGTTTCCTCGACGTGATAGACGCCAGGAGATGCGATGTCTTCAAGATGAATGCCGCCGAAACCAGGCGCGATGTTGATGACGGTCTCGATGATTTCATCGGGGTCCTGGGTGTCCAGGACGATCGGAACCGCGTTGAGTTCAACGAACTTGGCGTAGAACAGGGCCTTGCCCTCCATCACCGGCAAGGCGGCTTTCGGACCGATGTTGCCGAGACCGAGCACACGGCTGCCGTCGGAAATCACCGCGATCGTTCTTCCTCGCCAGGTGTAGATGTCAGCAAGCGACTCGTCTTCGGCAATCGCCTGACAGACACGAGCGACACCCGGCGTGTAAATCTCGCGCATGTCTTGGAGGGTGCGTAGCTCTACATCCGGCAAGATCTTCAGCTTTCCACCGCGGTGTCTGTCGAATGCGCGGTCGATCGGGTCGGCGACGATTTCAACATCGGGCACCGCACGAATCGACTCGGTGATTCTGGCGACGACTTCGTCGCCGCGCGCTATCACCACGATCTCTCTAATCGTGTAGTCGGGCGTAATAGCGATCGTGGCGATCTCACCGATGTTGGCGTCGTGCTGGGAAATCGCCGTGAGCACTTCGGCGAGTTTGCCCGGTCGGCGAAGCGTCTTGATCCGGTAAACCTCGTCACGTTCGATCATGGGCGTCCTGTCGTCTGGGTGTTGCCATGTTACAAACGCTCGGTGAGGGGTTGGCGGACAACTTCTCGCCGAGGGTAGTGCCCAGTGGTGACGGTTCGTTCAGCGATCGACGCGGATCCCAAGAACACATATGGCTGCCGTCGCTCGACTGTTGGCCTGTTTTACACCACCCATCGGAGTGTCCTCACTACACGATCGCCGGTACGTCCATGGCGGCGCTAGCGTCGGGGCATGCTCCGCGTTTCACTGCTTCTTGCGTCAGCCTTGGTTTTTGCGGCGTGTGGAGGTTCAACCTCGTCGGCGCAAGAAACCACCTTTCCGGCTGAGTCTTTGGCTTTCAGAGCCATCACCGACGTGGGACTTGGAACCGAGCGGCTGCTATTCGGTGTCATAGGTCCCGAAGGTGAGCGTCTGGGATCTCCGGACCAGACTGTCGTCATTACGGTTTCACCGGTGGATGAGCCCGAAAATGTGCAGACGGCGGACGCTGTCTTCGTATGGATTCTGGAAGACGTCCTCGGGCTCTATCGGGTCACATTTGAGTTCGATACGCCCGGTGTTTGGCGCGCCTTGTTACAGCCGTCGTCTGGGGATGCAATGGAGGCGTTCTTCGATATTTTGGAAAACCCGTCCGCGCCGTCGCTCGGCGAGTTTGCACCGGTGGTCGCCTCCCCTACGATTGACAATCGTCCGCTTGAGGAGTTGACGACCGACCCTGACCCGCGGCCGGATCTCTACGAGCTTTCCCTCGACACGGCTCTCACGAACGGCAAGCCGACCGTGGTCATCTTTTCGACCCCCGCGTATTGCACGTCTTCAGCTTGCGGTCCGATTCTCGACAACGTAAAGCTCGTAGTCGATGACTTTCCCGAGGTCGATTTTGTCCACGTCGAGGTGTATGAGGGATTCACTCGACCGGGATTTCAGCCGGGTCCAGAGTTTCTGTCGCCTACAGTCGCGGCGTGGACGCTTCCGTCTGAGCCTTGGGTTTTTGTTATCGATGAGGCTGGCGTCGTCATTCGCCGTTACCAAGGTTTACTTGATCCCGAGGAACTCAGAGAAGCTTTGACGCGATGATTTCTCCCCGGCGTGTTGCCTAGGTAACCTTGCTACGTTCAAGCATGAGATTCGCACCAACATCGGAGTCCGTCGGACGCGTGGATAGTCGAGCACACCCTCAGCCGCGGAGCGCTGGTCGACGAAGGTTGGCGCTGTTCTTCGTCGTGTCGTTTGCGGTCCTTCTGGGGGCTTGTACCGGAGCAGGCCCACAGAGCACGCTTGAACCAGCCGGCAAAATGGCTGAAGATATCGACAAGATATGGGACCTTGTTCTGATTCTCGCCACCATCGTCTTCGTGCTCGTCGAGGGCGCCCTTGTTGTCACTATTTGGAAGTGGCGGCACAAAAAGGACAGTGTGTACCGCCCGAAGCAGATTCACGGCAACACTACGGTTGAGATCATCTGGACGGTGATCCCTGCCCTCATCCTGGCCGCCGTTGCGATCCCGAACGTCAAGGGCATAATCGATCTGCGGACGATTCCAACCGGTGACGATGTCCTTCAGGTTGAGGTGATTGGCCATCAATGGTGGTGGGAGTTTAGGTATCCCGACCTGGTAGACGACCAGGGCAATGTGCTCATCACGGCAAGCGAGCTGTACATACCCGAGCAAACTACGGTGAACCTGACAATGACATCTGTCGATGTGATTCACTCCTTCTGGGTCCCCAAGCTCAACGGAAAACGTGACGTTGTGCCAAACCGGATTACCAACCTGACCTTGATTGCAGATGTCGCCCAGGAGGAACCGCTCTTTGGTCAATGCGCCGAGTTCTGCGGGTTGTCGCACGCTGACATGCGTCTCAAGGTGTATGTGAAGACCGTCGCCGACTTTGATATTTGGGTTGCTGGTCAGCTTGAGCCTGCAGAGATCCCGACCGAGGCTAGCGCAAGCGTTGGGTACGACACGTTCGTCTCGACGTGTACTGCTTGCCACTCTGCAAAGGTGCGCACGGCGAACGGTGTTGAGGTTCTTGGCAAGCCCTACGCACCAAACTTAACCCACTTCGCAAGTCGCAACACTTTCGCCGGGTCAACACTTGAGAACACGACCGAGTTGTTGACACAGTGGATCCACGACCCGTCGAGTCTCAAGCCAATGAACCCCGATGCAAACATCATCCCAGACCGCATTTTGGGTATGCCGAGCTACGGGCTGGATGACGAGACCGTTGACGGTCTCGTGCAAATGCTGGAAGGATGGAAGTAGTGACAGCGGGAACCCTTGCTCCGCCGATGGACATGCCCGAACCGACCGGCGGCCCGGCGATGACACGAACCGGTCCCAAGGGCATCTGGTCCTGGGTAACGACAGTCGATCACAAACGTATCGGCATTATGTACGCCATCGCGGCGCTGTTGTTTTTCTTGACCGGTGGCCTCGAAGCGCTTCTCATTCGCATTCAGTTGGGCCGTCCCGACGGTACTGTGTTGAGCGCTGACGCATACAACCAACTGTTCACCATGCACGGACTCACGATGGTGTTTCTGGTGATCATGCCGATCGCAGCGGCCTTTACCAACTACTTCTTGCCGATCATGATCGGAGCTCGCGACGTTGCGTTTCCGCGCCTAAACGCGTTCAGCTTCTGGCTGTTCACGTTCGCCGGCGTCTTTATGGCTTCGTCCTTCCTATTGGGTGGAGCGCCTGACGGCGGGTGGACTGGGTATGCCCCGCTGTCCATTCAGGTGAAGGAGTACATCCGGATGGACTTCTTTTCCATCGGTGCGCAGCTACTCGGCGTCGCATCCTTGGCTGCCGCCGTGAACTTCATAACCACTGTGTTCACGATGCGTGCGCCTGGTATGTCGATGCTTCGTATGCCGGTGTTTGTGTGGATGGCGCTTGTTGTCCAGTTCCTGTTGCTATTCTCGCTGCCGTTGATCGCCATTGGATTGTTCCAGCTTTACTTTGACCGCAACCTCGGCACGGTATTCTATGCTGCAGCAGCAGGTGCGGACCCGCTGTTGTGGCAACACCTGTTCTGGTTGTTCGGGCATCCTGAGGTGTATGTGCTGGTTCTGCCGGCGATGGGCATCGTGTCCGAGATATTGCCGGTGTTTTCGCGCAAGCCGTTGTTTGGGTACTCCTTCGTTGTTTTCGCCGGGGTTGCGATCGGTTTTCTCGGTTTTGGAGTGTGGTCGCACCACATGTTCACTGCCGGACTCGGACCCTTGGCGGAAGTTGGTTTTGGCCTCTCGACGATGGTGATTGCGATCCCGACGGGTATCAAGGTCTTCAACTGGATCGGTACGTTGTGGGGTGGTGATCTGCGGTTTACGACCCCGATGCTGTACTCCATCGCGTTCATAGCAATGTTTGTCGTGGGCGGTCTTTCGGGTGTCACCCACGCCATCGTGCCGACTGACACCCAGCAACATGACAGCTACTACGTTGTAGCGCACTTGCACTATGTGCTTGTTGGCGGCGCGGTCATGGGATACATTGCCGGTGTGCACTACTGGTTCGGCAAGTGGACCGGCAGGATGATCAGCCAGAAGATCGGAAAGATCGAGTTCTGGATCTTTGTAGTTGGTATAAACATGACGTACGGTCCGATGCACGCACTCGGACTCAACGGGATGCCGCGGCGCACATACCGGTACGGGCCAGGTCTCGGATTCGATTTCTGGAACCTCTTTGCAACCGTCGGAGCTTTTATCCTCTCTGTGGGTGTGTTGCTGTTCGTGTACAACATGGTGTGGTCGTACTTCAAGGGCGAGGTCGCAGGAAATGACCCATGGGACGCTCGTACGTTGGAGTGGTCAACTCCGTCGCCGACTCCGGTGTACAACTTCGACGTAGAACCCGATGTGCATGGGCTCGACGAGTGGTGGCATCAAAAGTACCAAGAGGACGAAGATGGTCGGCCCGTGCTCCGACAGGATCAACCGGTCCCTTCGGTCGCACTTGATGACTACTCGCACATCCACATGCCTTCTGAATCGTTCTATCCCTTTCTCACTGCGTTTGGTCTCGTTGTTCTCGGGTACGGGCTGCTGTACGCTCCCGTCGGGTTCTGGTTTTCGGGTCTTGGTGTACTTACCGCGCTATGGGGTTTCTTCGGATGGAGTTTGGAACCCGTCACGAAAGGAGAGCACTAACAATGTCGACTGCAACGGTCGAAGAGAGCCGCCCTGGCGCCGAAGGTCATCACGAAGGCTCGCACGACGTGGTGCCCGTCCGCCGGACCGCGATGTGGATCTTCCTTGGCTCCGAGAGTATGTTCTTTGGAGCGATGATTGCGACGTTCTTGCTGTATCGCAACACGACGAATGGCGGCCCTGGATCCGAGATATTCGCCATCCCATTTACCTCGGCGAGTTCGTTCGTTCTTCTGATGAGTTCGCTCACAATGGTGCTTGCCCACCACTCGTTTGGGAACAAAGATCTGCGGCAGACCAGGGTGTGGCTCGTAGCGACGGCCCTGCTTGGCGCCACCTTTATTGCTGGGCAGATATTCGAGTTCACACGGTTTGTTGACGAAGGTCTACGGCTCGGCACGAGTCCGTTCAGCTCGGCGTTCTACATGCTCACCGGTTTCCACGGACTCCACGTTTTCATCGGGGTGCTGTTGTTATCTGCCATGGTCATCCTGTCGGCGACCGGCAGGCTCAAGGAAGACAGCGGTCTCAACGTCGAGCTTGTCGGTTTGTACTGGCACTTCGTCGATATCGTGTGGATCGTTATTTTCACCGTCGTGTATCTGCTTCAGGTTTGAGCATGACCGACGCTGCCTCCGTGACTGACACCGCCTCGGACGCATCAATTGGGCCGAAGCAATACTGGCTACTCGCTCTAGTGTTAGGAGTAGTCACCGGTGTAGAGGTCCTCGTGCTGCAGGTCGAGGTACTCGAGAACGTAAAATTGCCTCTTCTGCTCGGATTATCGCTGTTCAAGTTCGGTGCGGTCGTCACGATATTTATGCACCTCAAGTTTGGTACTGCTGCACAGAAGTTTGTGTTTCTGATGGGTTTGACGGCAGCGACAGTGCTGTTCGGCGTGGTGTTGTTGACTCTTAGGGCATTCTGAAACCATGCCAGCGTACTTTCTAGCAATGTTCGCCGTCACACCCATCGTTTCAGACGTACCACGCTCGATAGACGAGGTGCTCGCTTTCCACGTTCATCCTGATGTTCTCGTGCTTGTCGCGGGCATGCTTGCAGTGTTCCACATTGGCGTTCGCAGGTTCGGTCCGGCCATGACTCCGCAAGGCGAGCCGACCGTGACGCGCAGCCAGAGCATACGTTTTCATGCGGGCGTATTTGCGATTCTGCTGGTGAGCGGTTGGCCGATACATGATATTGGCGCGCGCAGCCTCTTCTTGTTCCACATGATCGAGCATCTCACCCTTGCGTTCGTCATCCCACCACTGTTGCTCACGGGGTTGCCAAGGTGGCTTCTGAGTGCGATCGTGAGACCAGTGCTCCCGGTGGTGCGCTTCTTTGCTAAACCTGTGCTCGCGTTGGTGCTGTTCAACGCGGTCCTCGCCCTGTTGCACGTCCCCGCGGTGCTAAACCTGATGTTGACTAACGATATTGTGCACATCGCAATCCATTCCGCGTTGATGGGAACTGCATTGTTCCTGTGGATACCAATCCTGGGGCCGATCCAGGAATTGCCGGGACTTCCGCCGTTCTACAAACTCGGCTATCTGTTCCTGCAATCTCTTGTGCCGACCATTCCAGCCAGCTTTCTCACTCTCGGGAGCGCTCCGCTATACCCGATCTACGAGCAGTTCCCACGGATGTGGGGGATTGGTGTGTTTGAAGACCAGGTGTTTGCAGGACTCATCATGAAGATCGGCGGCGGTTTTCTACTATGGACCTACATCACGTACTACTTCTTCAAGTGGCATGCTGAGGAGCACGCCATTTCTATCAGAAGTACTCGTCCTGCGACAAGGCCGCGCCAAGGTACCTCGTAGGAGGGCTTGGCTACTTGCCGGATTCCCACGGCCTCGCAGCGAGTAACGCTGCCGAGCCGAGTACAAGGGCACCGACAACAGCGAATAGCACGACCGCTCCTGTCTCCGTGGACGCCAGCAAGAGTCTTGAAAAGCCAAACGCGAGACCGGCGATCGTCGTGCCCACAAGGATTGGCCGTCCGATCGCCTGCCCGGTTTCGCGGACAAATCTGGTTCGTGAAAGCGGGACCGCGGCCCCAGAGAATCCGATGGCGCGTGGGTAGGAGAGGTGGTCGGCGACCATTGCGATCATACCGCCGAGGACTGTCCCGACTATCACGACGATAAGTGTCATTTTGAGGATCGGAAGCGTAATGGTCCCGCCGTAGGTGGTGTCGCCGGCGAGCGCGAGGAGTCCGCGAGTGAGGGCAAATCCGAGGACCGCCCCGAGTAGAGCTCCGATGGCGGCAACATAACGTGCGGGGTAGCGCTCGGACGACGACTCGCCTCTGGTGCCGACTGCGTACCCTGCGGTTGCGATGAGCGCACCGCCGGCCAAGCCGCTGACGATCGATGCCAGGAAGAACGCTCCCTGGGTGATCGTGATTGTGACTCCACCTTGGGTACCGAGCGGCGCCGAGTCGATCGACCCTATGGCAGTAAGGGGGCCAAAGAGTGCCAAGGCGCCGACACCGAACAACGCGCCGGCAACCGCGCCGTAACCCATCGCTCGCATTCCGTTTGACTGCACGGTCACTCCCGCTGTGGCGTTCGGGTGTGAGTGTAGCCACCGATGCTTGGCGCATCGATTCTCGGCGTTACCTGGTTCATGGGTGCGGCGGGTGTGTTATGTGGGACACGAATCCGGCGAGTAGATGCCACGCACGATACCTTCGGGGGCCGTCGACGTGAGTGGACCCCACAACAGCAGATCACCGGAGCTCTTCGAGAAGAGTCTGAACACGGTGCCCCCGGTGCTCTCGTCCACGACCTTTTGGAGATCGAACGAGGTGCCATAGATGCTGTCCAGGTCGGACACGCGATCTGACAACTGGAGGCCGGAAAGCGTTCTCAAGTCCGATCCTGCAGCGTCGCTGGAACCTTGGAACGTGAGGTCGAGGCGGTAGCCGACAAACTTCGCATCGGATCCCTCGCCTTGCGCAACCGCCTTGAAAGAACCCCACTGTAGAACTCGTTCGGTTTCTCCTACGCAGACGCCGAGTCCACCGATAGACGCCGTCGGTCCCGTATCGCTGTCCGGTGCGCCGAGGCTTGAGATCAGGATTCCAAAAGCATCTACCGCCGGAGTACCAAACTTGATTGGCCCAATTCCGTTGGCCTGTAACGTGAGGTCGCCGACAGGGATAGGCGTGCCGACCGCGACAAATGGGGCATCGGCGGCCGGCGTTGTTGTGGTCGTCGCACCGTCGGTCGCGCCGTCTGACAGCGTCGTCGTGGTACTGCTGTCCGTCGGCTCCTGCGACACGTCTCCGGCAGAAGTCGATGTGGTCGTGTCAGCAACAGCGGTGGAGGAGTTGCCACTGGCGAGTTTTACCGTCGCGAGGCTTAGTGCCACCAACAGCAATCCCACAACGAGGCCGGTCAGGATTGGAGACCGTGGGGGCACCGCAGCCGGAACATCCGCGTCTTCAAGGTCAAGCACCGGGTCTGCTCCAGTCAGCCCTGCAAGATCGTCGTAGGGGTCGAAGAGCCCGTCGTACAGGTCGTCGGGACCATCATCAACAATGTCGCTCATCGGCGCATCACTTTCGTTGCACGCTGGGTTCTCCGCCATCTCGTGGAAGGCGGCCAATGCTCGCATTGTACGCGGCCGGTGCCAACAAGCGTGGGCTTTCGGTCACGAGAACGTTTTCTCCCGCCGGCCGGGGTATGTTTCGTCGAGGATGTCTTCGAAAGACTTGGTTGGCAAGAGAACAAACTGCACGTTGCCCTGCGAGTCTTCAGCTCGGTAGTCCTTCACGGGGATCGTGAGCCGATAGATCTCGTCAAGATTGATCGATCTGAACCCCCATGCCAGCGAGACCGCTTCCGTAAGGCTGAGCTGGTCGTCGAGCACAAATGCGTTCGACATGCTGCGTACGGTTGCCATGAGTTCAGACTGTGAGCTGAAGTTCTTGGCTTTGGCGAAAAGCGCAAGAATCATTTCTTGTTGGCGCTGGTTTCGAGTGAGATCGGTGACACCGGACATAGTGCGCCAGGTTCCGTTGACGAGTTCTTGCGTTGAGCGCGAACGCACCCACGCAAGCGCCTGTTTCCCGGTCGCCTGGGTACAGCCTCCGGGGAGATTTAGTTCCGCTTTGCGGTCTCGGACCTGGTACTCGGTGCAGATCTCGATACCCCCGAGCTGATCGACGATATCCTCGAACCCGTCGAATGTAAAAAGAGCGAAATGATCGACAGGGACGCCCGTAAAGTCTGACACGGTGAGTGACAGCAGCGTTGGTCCGTTGATCTCATCACGGCAGCCAAAAAACGTTGCGTTTATCCTCGTGAAGTTTTGGCGACAACGGTTGGGAAGATAGAGGTCCCGCGGCAGCGAGACCATGGCGGGTGTCGACCCATCGTTGGGGAGGAGCAGCAGAACAATCACATCCGCCCGCACCTCGCTCTCATCGGTGCCAACCACTAGGAAGGTCGTGAACTCGCTCTGTGGTGCGGGTGGCGAGGTCATGACGGTGATCTCGATTTCGTCTACCTCGGGGAGGATGAACGCGTCTTCTGCGAGCGGTTCCAATACGCGACGTGCCTCTTCGACGTTGTGGACAGCGGTTCTGCGACCTGCCCACGCTTGGTAGGTTTGGTAGCCGGTGTACCCACCGAAACCAACGAGGACCACCAAGAACATTGCAAACGATCTCGCGGCCATGCCTGGCCATGTCACCTTCCCAGACTGTTTTCGAGCAGAGCGAGAGATGAATCCGATGACGGGAGCACCGTTGTCGCGATGCGCTGAAACGGCTAACGCAAGCGCATCTGGCGTTGTCTGTTCGTTGATGACGAGGATCGTGCCATCGGCGTGGGCTCCAATTCCTACACCGACGTGCGACCAGTTCGCCGGCGGAACATCAATAATAATGAGGTCGGTGCCGTCAGCAATCTGGTCCAGCGCTTCGGCAACGGCAGCCGAGGCCAGCACCGATTCGTCCTCACCGATTTCGCCCGAGGGGATCATGGGTAGCTTCTTGGTCGGGCCAACAGCCCACAGACGCGCAGACCGCGCCAGATCGGACTCGCCTCGCGCGAGTTCGGCAAGTCCGGGCGAGATGCCTGTGTGAACGAAGCGAGAGATTCCACGCTGCGACATGTCAGCGTCGACGAGGATGACCCGGCGGTCTGCAAGCGTCATCGTGAACGCGAGGTTCATAGCAACCGTCGACGAACCGAGGCCGGGGGAGACACCGGCGATTTGCAGGATCTGTCCGGTGGTCTTGGCCTCGATGCGTTGTGCGATATCGCGGTATTCGGCAGCGACCGAGCTATCGGGAGCGACGAGTGAAGGGCTTGGCGAATCGGTGTACGCGGAAATGTTGCCGAGGTTGACGGTCCCCGAGAGCGGTGCCAGCCTTTTGCGTTGGAAGCGGCGACCGAGTACAAGCCATCCGATTCCCGCAACAATGCCCGCGATCGCTCCCACGATGAGGGTGCCGATCGGCGTGTTCCAGCGCGACGTCGCCGCCACGAATAAGGCAAGCGCCGCGACAAGGGGCAGGAGGTTGCGTACCGTGAAGAACCGATGCAAACGCCTGCGCTTTTTCGATTTGAACCTCATGTTGATTTGGTCTTCATGTTTGTTTCTGTCTTCATCAACCGCACGCATCCGGCGCGAAGATCCCAAGAATTGCACCGTCGTTGGAGGCAAGGGATATCGGTCCGTACAGCAACAGCCGTTTTGTGTCCGATCTCAGCAATCGGAAGAAGGGTTGGCCGTCGCGATCGAACACTTCAACGACGGAGTTTGCGTAGACGAATCGCAGCGTTTCCACCGTGTCTCCAAGCGCCACCCCTGACAGCGTCTTCAGCGATGCCCCCGCATCAGTTTCGTCGATTCCGGTGGTGTCGCCGACTCGATATCCGACGAATCTTGAGACATCGTTTTGCACTCTGAATATCGCGGCGATACCGCCCCACGTCACAACGGTGCCGACGTCAGTTTCGCACAACCCCCAATTTGTGTCGGCCGGTCCTAAGGCGTCCGGCTGGCCGAGGGTGGCAGTGAGGCGGCCGAGAACTTGGTCCCCGTCTGACCCGAAAGAGAAGGGTCCAAACGCAAACCCGCCCATGGTCAGGTCGGCGAGATTCAAGGGTGATCCGATGGCGGCTATCGGAACGAGCGTTGCGGTAGTTGTGGTGCTCGTCGTAGTGGAAGATGTGGTTGTGGAGGACGTGGTCGATGTCGTGGTGGTTGGTTGCGCTGTGGTTGATGGAGCTTGGGTTGCGGTCGTCTGGGCGACGACGATTGTCGTTGGGGGTGACGTGTCAGTGCCCTGGAACCACGAGAGCCATGCGATGATCGCCAGCGCCGCGGCGGCGAGAAGACCGAGGGGGAGACGCAGGTTGGAGTCCTTGCGCTCGTACATCGACCGGACGGGTGTCATTGTGACATCGGCCGCGACGCTGGACGACGTTACGGTTTCGGACATCTCTGCGTCGCTCTCGTCGAAGTCCTCCTCCTCTTCTTGTTCATTGAGTTCGTCGAAGTCTGGTCCTGCTTCTTCCAATGCTTCGTCTTCGTCCCCGGCGTCGTCGAAATCTTTGTCTCCGTCTATCTCGTCGGAGTCCTGCTCTTCCTCATCCTCGAAATCGTCGTCCTCCACCTCAGAGTCGTCAAGGTCGTCTTCTTCGACGTCAGCTTCGTTTCCCATGCTGAAATCGCTATCTATGTCCTCTTCTTCCTCTTCATCAAACGCGTCGACACCGATGTCGCCGTCTCCCCAGGGACCCGCGTCGGTGTCGGTGTCGGCGAGGGTGGCCTCGGCTGGAGATTCTAAAGAACCGCGCTCGTCAGAGACGCTGTCTGGCGCCGCGTCGTCGATCAGTTCCTCGTCTATGTTGTGGAGATCGACCTGCTCTGGTGGTGGTGGCGTGACGTGTTCGTCGATCCACGCCTCGCCGCACGAAGGACACACGGCGTCGTCAGGGCTCCTGAGAGAACCGCAATAAATACACGGTGTTTGGATGTCGTCAACCACGGCGCACCAGGATACGGTGCGTTGGCCCCTATTCGCTTGCTTTCGGCGAAGCGGCGGCAAGTACCTTGTGCAGCGCCTGCGCGCTGTCGACGGGTAGTTCGCAAACGAAGTCGTAGCATAGATAGCCGAGCGCCAAGTCTGGAGGCGGCATGCGGTCGGCAAACAGCTCTAGTTGAGACTCCTGCGACGTCGCTGCAATCACAATCCAAGGCCTGAAATCGCTAAGCACGCTCGACAACATCTCGCTCACTCCATGGTGGTCGCCAACTAGCGCGAGTTGTGCGGGGTTGTCGCCGGAGCCCACCATGATGGCCATTGCACCGGCGGCGGCAGTCGGATAGTCGGCCATGATCGACCCGAGTGTCCTTCGCACCCCGGCAAGTGCCTCTGCGTATCGAGGCCTTCCGGTGAGGGCGTACGCGGTGGTTATTGCGTCGAGTGCCAGCGTCTGAGGCGAAGGGGTTGGATTGTCGAACAGCGGCTTTTGTCTGACGATAAGGTCCTCGCCATCGTGTGCGGTTCGGTAGACGCCCCCGTGCGGGTCGACGAATCGATCGATAAGTTCGTCAACAGCCTCAAGCCCACTGTCGTAGTACGCCGGGTTGTGGGTGGCGAGAGCCACGGCGAATAGCCCACCCGCATAGGCCCCGAAGTCTTCTGCGAAAGCTGGGCCTGATGTCCGGCCTCCACGTGCCGAACGCTGGAGGGAGCCGGCGACTGTGAGATGGTCCCGAATAAATGTACAAATTGACTCTGCAGCATCGACGTATTTTCTCTCGCCGAACGCTGCCCCCGCCTGCGCAAGAGACCGCATTGCAAGACAATTCCACTCTGTGACAATTTTGTCATCGACACCTGGTCTTACCCGCTTATCGCGTGCTTCTTTCAACGTGGCCCTCAGGGAGCTGACCTCCTTGGGGTCCTCGGCCGGCATGCCGTGTGGAAGATAGAGATGGTTCATGCCTTCGAAATTGCCGCCATCTGTAACGCCGAACCACGTGCGCGACAAATCGAGTTCCGGGTCGCTGAGCAGTAGCCGAAGTTCTTCAATGCTCCACAACGCGAATCGGCCTTCGACGCCCTGCGCATCCGCATCTTCCGACGACCAGAGGGCGCCGCTGGGGTCCCTCAGGTCTGTCAGCATGTAGTCAAGAGTGTCCGTGCAGACTCGGCGGAACACCTCATCCCCGGTCAACTGCCACCCTGCGAGGTAGATCTTCGCGAGCAGCGCGTTGTCGTACAGCATTTTCTCGAAGTGGGGGATACGCCATTGTGCGTCCACGGAGTAGCGGGCGAACCCACCGTCGATGTGATCGTTGAGACCGCTTGCAGCCATGGTGTGCAAGGTTGTTGACAGCATCGACATCGCCTGTGAGCTGGTTTTCGTGCCATCCGTGGCCGCGATCGCTGCGAGCAGATCGAGCATCGGCACCTGGGGGAACTTGGGGGCGCCACCAAACCCGCCGTTCGTGTTGTCGAACCGTTGGACGAGGATGTCCATCAGCGCGACGGTGTCCACCGCCGAATCGTCGATCGCTGTCGGTGGAGGTTGGATCTGTAGAGCTTTCACAAGCTTTCCTGCTTGCTCATTGACCGCCGGGCGGTTTTCCGTCCACATGTGGTACGTTGCGTCGAGGACTCGTCTGAAAGACGGGTGACCGGGTCGGTCCGTGGGCGGGAAGTACGTGCCGGCGAAAAAGGGCCGTCCGTCGGTGTCGAGGAACATGGTCATCGGCCAGCCGCCGTGCCCGCTCATCGCTTGGAGCGCCTCCATATAGATTCCATCGATGTCGGGTCGTTCTTCTCGGTCGACTTTGATGTTGACAAAGTTCTTGTTCATCAGGGCCGCTGTCGATGCGTTCTCGAAGCTTTCATGTGCCATGACGTGACACCAGTGGCAGGCCGCGTAACCAACTGAAAGAAGAACCGGCACGTCGCGTGCACGAGCTTCGTCAAACGCATCTTCGCCCCACTCGAACCAATCGACCGGGTTGTCCTTGTGCTGTCGCAGATACGGCGATGTAGCGTTTGCGAGTCGATTGCTCATGGAAGCCAATGTAGCCGCAACCAGGGTCGGGCCATACGGTGGCTTGCAGCCCTTGCCGCACTCGCATTCCGAGCGGACGTTGCGACCACGCGGGCTGGTCAATTCAGGTGATCCGGGACCGCATCCGCGTTAACTCAGCGTCGTATTGGCGGGGTCGCCGGCCAATAGTGGACAAATCTCGCAAAGTTGTGAGAAAAAGGGGTTCACAAAACGCCAAGACTGTGAAATAGTAGGGACGAACAGCGGCTTGTGAATAGTTTCACAAACTCGGGCTTGGTCTTAAGGTGACGGACGAGACGGGTGATGCGCAACTTGTCGGCGGCGAGCTGTTGATACATCCCTCTGCGTTGGAGGCTTACCGTGGCACCCGGTAGCAAAACCTTAGAATCTGTAGTAAAGCGCGCTAAGCGTGAGCGTGAGGACGCAAAAGACCGTCTCGATCGCGACACCCTGACGCGTTCGTTGCGCGACCGCGATCGCAACAAGCTGACCGACGACCGCGGCCGTCTAACCACCGACTTGGTGAGCCAATACCTCACCGCAATCGGCGAGTACGAACTCTTGACCGCCGAGCGTGAAGTCGACTATGCGCAAAAGATCGAGAGCGGTCAAAGCGCCGCTGAAGCGCTCGAAGCGGGAAAGTTCAAGACGAAGGCTGAAGAGATCGGCTTGCGCCGCAAGGTACGTCACGGCCGAGAAGCCAAGGACGCCTTCCTCACAGCCAACCTTCGCCTCGTTGTCGCCAACGCCCGCCGGTACGCCAACACTTCTGGGATCGACTTCCTCGACCTCATCCAGGAAGGCAACCTGGGGCTGATTCGCGCTGTGGAGAAATTCGACTGGCGCAAAGGGTTCAAGTTTTCAACCTATGCAACATGGTGGATTCGTCAGGCAATCACGCGAGCGATCGCTGACAAGTCACGCACCGTCCGCATTCCGGTTCATCTCCACGACACGCTTGCTGCTGTGCGCGCTGCTCAGGCCAGCCTCAAGGCCGAGCTCGGTCGCGAGCCTAAGCCCGAAGAGATTGCTGAGGAGGCAGGTGTCAACGTCGACAAAGTCGAGCTTGCACTGAGCGTGGCCGATACGGTGTCACTCGAACAGCCCGTCGGCGAGGATGGCGCTCAGTTGGGTGACTTCATACAGGACGAAGATGCCGCCGACCCGATGAAGGTCACCGAAGAGATGGACATCGCAGACAGTCTGCGCAAGTCGATCGACCGGCTGCCAAATCGCGAGGGTCGTATTCTTGCCCTCCGCTACGGGTTCCACGACGGTGTTCCGCGGACGCTCGAAGAAATCGGTGAGGAGTTCAACCTCACACGCGAGAGAATCCGCCAGTTGGAGAAGTTGGCATTGTGCCGTCTTCGCCACCCATCATTCGGCATCCGCGAGCAAGACCTTATCTAGAGAGGCACCGCTGCCTTTTGCTGAGAACGGTCCACTTCGGTGGGCCGTTCTTGCGTAGGTTTTCGGTGACCGGCCTCAGAGGACCGTGGCGATGCGGCGGTTGAGGGCGTCTAGTACTGCACGAACGGTGGCTGCCGCTTCGTCGTCTGAGCGAATCAGCGATGACCCGACGAGCGGGTCGGGATCTCCATCCATCAATACCTGGGCCATGGCGACTTGAGCGTTACCAAGATCAGTGGTTGCGACTGCTGCAAGCGACAGTTGCAGCCTGTCTTCGGTCACGGCTTCCACTGCTCGCAGTGTTGCTTCACCGACGAGACGCGGCCGCGATATTGGGTTGGCGCTGCCGACGGAATCGCCGTGGAACTCCTCATCTGACCACCCGAGGGTGATGACAACCCGAATCTGGACATCCGATTCGGCGGACTGGGTGATCTGGACAATGGCGGGGCGTTCGTTCATGCGCAGGAGCGTACCAACGAATGTGCTGATCAGATGGGTTTTCTTCTCGCAGGTACCGCGGTGTCAATCGATCTTCACCGGGATCCACACGAGAACGAAGTCGTCAACACTGATGTCCATCTTTTCGAGACCAATCTCTACCTCCTCGATCTCGAGAGAAACGATTTCCCATGTGTCGTTGATTTCGGCTACTTCATCGGTGAGATCCTGTTCGAGCGTCGCAATGACGTTCCACTTGTCCATCGCCTTTTCTTGGGCTGTAACCAACCTCTGCTCCTTCGAGCGTGTCACCTGTCGCCGGCGTGCGCTAGAGGCCATTGACCGCGCAGATTTACGGCCGCTGAGCATGCCAAGGAGCGATCCGGCCAGATTGAAGCCTTCGGTTTGTCTGGCACCCCGAACGTCGGTTTCGAGTTCAGACACGCGCCGGTCGGCGTTGGCGTACTGATCCTTCGCTCGCTTCACCTTCACCCGGTACTTGTCGCGTAGTTTTGCAACCGATGCGTCGGCAGCGTTCTGGGCCGCCATATCGCAGCGTTCGAGGAACTCGGATCGACTCTCGCCCGGCCGCGAATAGAGCTTGAGTTTTGCATTCTTGAAGATCGTGATGGTTCGTGTGCGATACAGGTGATCTTTCAGCTTGGTCTGCGCAGCTCTGAACCATGAGGCTTTGGCGAGGTTGGCATCCGGTATTTCGTAGGTAGCACTGTCTGGACGGTCGACTTCGAAGTCGCGATCGTCGTAGTCGACCGCGACACCAGATTCGGGATCGAACCTGTCGCCGAGATCCGTGAAGATGGTTTCGTATTCTTCGACGTGCGAAAGTTTCGCAGAGGTATCGTCGAACACGACAGTGACACGCGCCGCAATCGCGGCCCTGAAGGTAGCGGCATCTGGGTCGCCAAGATCGGCCACCCATGGGGCGCCGGGGCTGGCGTAGTACACACTCACCGATTCGGTCACGGTCGGCATGACCGGTGTCGTACTTTCGTCTTCAATCTGATCCGGATCGGTATCGGATTCCACTGATTCGATTCGTTTCGCTGACGCCGAGGCACATAGTTCGTCAGGCCGGAAACCTGTTCCCTCGTAAGCGGTCCGCGAAGATAGGAGAGGGCCCATCTGGTCGTAAAGATGCTTGGCGCTTTGTCGCGAGTGTTGTGGAGGAGAAACTGGCGCTTCGCCAACCCTGAGATCGTCGCGTCGAGTTCCTTGACGTCCGTTGCACCCGATGCGCTCTGAAGAGCCTCAAGGATGCGCGCTTTGTCGCGTTCTGTTTGCAACCGACCGATGCACCAGGTGCCGGCATTCGACATCGCTTTGTAGTCGAGGTCAACTGGATTTTGGGTGGAGAGTAGAAGTCCGACACCAAACGCTCTGGCTTGCTTGAGGAGGGTCAAAATAGGCTTCTTCGCTGGAGGCTCGGCCGTAGGGGGCACAAAGCCAAAAACTTCGTCCATGTAAATCAATGCGCGCAGGTCACCGGTCCCCGCCTTGGTTTGCATCCAGGTGATGACCTTCGATAGAAGCAGTGTTACGACAAACTGGCGCTCGTCGTCAGACAGGTGTGCGAGATACACGATTGCCGCCCTGGGCCTGCCGTCCTTCCAAAGCATTGTTTCGATATCCAACGGTTCACCTTCGACCCACGAAGCAAACGATGGTGATGCCACCAGACCGTTGATCGTCATTGCGAGCGCAGTGCGGTCCTTTGGCGGGAAAAAGTCGTCAACCTCGAATACGCCGAGTTTGCGCAAGGGCGGCCGCTGGATCTACCCGAGCAGGGTCGCAAGATCCAGCGACTTGCCCGCCCTCCATGAACGTTCGATGAGGTTGGCGATCAGGATGTGCTCGCGCGACGAAATCGGATCGGCGTCAATGCCGACAAGTCCGAGCAGGCCAGATACCCAACCTTCTATCTCGTCTCGTGCTGTCTCAGCATCTGAGTCCCAATCGATCTCTGGCGCATCGAGAGAGCCCACAATATTAAGGGGAACCCCAGCACTGGATCCCGGCGTGTAGATCGTGAAATCGGTGCCCGAACGGAGTGCTGCAATGTCTGACCCGCCGAGACCCCAGTCCGCGAGGCCCCGTGTCCACAGTGTCGACTTTTCCTCAGCGAGGGTCGCAACGGATTTGTCTTCCGATTTCGCCTCGCCAGGGTCGATCCACAGCTCGAAGTCAGCCGGGGAGAGTTCAGGAAACGTCAGGAGCAGGTTTGTCATGTCGCCCTTGGGGTCGATGACGAGCGTCGGTATCCCTGCCCGGAGCGCTTCTTCGAGGAAAATGATGCCTAAACCGGTTTTACCCGATCCTGTCATCCCGACGATCACACCGTGTGTCGTGAGATCACTGGGGTCGTATTCCTGCTTGTCACCAGAACGGTCGCCGGTATTCGCGTCGATCAGTCCGCCAAGAAAAAAGTCGTTCGCCATGTGTGACCTTGTGGTGTCGAGAGCTGAAAGGAGTGTAGGCAATCGTGCTGTACGTCTACCGCTGCTCGAAGTGTCTGAGTAGTTCGGAGACAGCACTATCGGCGCTGTCTACACACGTCACCAGCTGGCGGTCGGTGGCAAGCTGAGATGCGAGCGAATCGATGATCGTGCGCCATTGTTCGCCGACAGCGATGACCGGCTTCGGTTCGGTTGCGGAGAATCTTGCAACGTATGCAACGTTCCACGCCACGATGAGCTCGGTGAGTGTTCCGAGCGAGCCACCGAGTGCAATTGTCGCGTCGGACATCGTCACTAGCTCATGGATGCGTTCCGTGATCGATCGCGCTGTCCTTTCGTCGTGGATGTACTCATTTGCTCGAGCTCGCTCGGCGAACACCTGTGGGGCGGTTACGGCAACGACGTGGCCGCCGGCGCGACGCGCCCCTTTCGAAACCGCTTCCATGATGCCGGCGTATCCGCCGGTCACGACTGTTGCTCCGGCCAACGCCAGCGCTTCGCCGCATCGTTTGCCCGTCTCGTAGCTGGGGTCACCGGGCGCTGCCATCGACGAGCCGAAGACGGTTACCGTTCGTCCGCTTAAAGACGACACCGACGTAGGTTTGTTGTGCTGGTCCATCAGCGCAACTTGCCTTGGACGCGATCTTGATGGCGTTGGGTCACGCCGCCGACACAGCGCACGAAAGCCAACAGTGCAACGCTGAGGGCAACGAGGCCAAGAGTTTGAACCAGCCGGTTCACTGTTGAATTGAGATCAGTAAGACCCGAAAACAGGGTCGGTGCCCCAATCAGCACACCCGCTGCTACAAGAGCAGCCCAGGCCACATCGATGGCGGTATTTCCGTCACGTTGTTCCCAGGGGACGTTGCTCCACGAGTCCGGCTCAGCTGCGGTCCACAGGCGATTGATGACCTGGCGAGTCCACGGGACCTGCATCACCGGCACAACCCACGCCCAGGCCGCGAATGCTTGCCCTCTTTCGAGGTTTTCGCGTCCGAGCGATTCGAAATTCGACGCAGTCGTCCATGTCCACCACATCAACAAAAGCAAGCTGGCAATCACGGCGGCGATGAGCGGGACAGTGGTCGCGTTGTACAACGATCCGTTCGGCACCGAGTTTGCGAATTTGCTCACGCCTATCGTTCGCAGGAATGTCAGAACCGCTGCGACTAGTAGTACGAGCTGGGTTATGTGCGCGGGTAACCCAGGATCAGTGAAGGCGTGCGGTCTGAGCACCCGGTCCTCGTCGCCAGTCTCTGGCGGCGAGGTTGGACGCGACCGCCGGAAAGTTGGCGATTCAAACGGGACTGCAGGCGGCCGTGTCGGCTCGATATCGACTTGTGCATCGTCGTCCTCTTCGGCGGCTACTTCAACAATGTCGATCGCGTCGACCACACCTGAGGTTGCTGGTCCAGGCCCGGCGGCTGCGGAGGCAGGGCCAGGCTGGGCCGGCTCGACCGCGTTATCCCAGCCACGCGAGATCAGTTCGACACCGTCCCCTGGGGCGCCCGAGACTCCGCCCGCCGGATCGGGCCGCTTGGAGATCGTCTGATGTCTGAAATGCTCTGCCGCTATCTCGTCCGACGCCTCGGTGCCGCATTTGATGCAATGTTTCCAGTTGCCGGCGAGACCGTTTCCGCATGCAATACAGAACTTGGTGCGACTCGCTGAATCTATCGTGTCCAGCGCGGTGCCACAGTTGCGACATGCGCGCCGCGAGAGGTCTTCGTGGGAACCGCACGTAAAGCAATATCCCTGCTGGGTGTCTTGGTCGGTCACGGCGTCACGTTAGCGCACGGGGTGCTGGTAGGTGATGCTACGATCGCGCGATGCCGCACCAGACGTCGTACCTTGAGTATCCCGACAGCGATCTATCTCGGATTCTCGGGTGGGCCGTTACGGTTCTATTCGCCGTTAGCGCGATCGGAATCGGATTCGCCGTCGGTCTGGTCCTCTTCTAACGGCGTGGCCACCCACTGGAGACTTAAGGTCTCCTCGGTGGTCTCTGACGGCGCGACGTTATCGGCGACCTGCCACCGTAGTTGCGATCGGTCCGCTGCTTTCATATCCGTTGTTGCATCCCGATGCCAGGTCTTGAGGACCGTTGCGAGCGGCAGCCCTTCGCTTGTTTGTATCGAATACAGACCAAGCTCTTCGGCCTCGATTTCAGCGACCTGTGAAACTGTCAGCGGTTCGGGTAGCGGATCGAGATGTCTTGCATGTTTGCTGGGACGCCGAGACCTGTGTCCTGTAGTCGCTGGGTCTCTCACTGATCTGGCGACGAGAAATCCGACGAACAGAAAAGCCAGGATGAACACAAGTCCTGCAGCAAAGGCTTGTGTATTCACGAGTGACCCTCCGTGTGAGTGACGACAATGCGAGCCGGAAGTCCCGCGTGGGCTTCCACGGCGCGGGCTGTCATCATTGCATACGTGTCCCCTGGCGTGTAGATAGATTCTGAAATTGTTACTTCACCACTTTGGATGACGTACGTCCCGAGCGGTGTTGCGTCTTCGTGGACGGTCGATCCGGCGTTGATCGTCATCATCACCACCGCGCCGTCGGCGGTTAGCTGGCGCATCGACCCCCACAAGTGCTCTGTGACGCGGTGCACGGTGAGTTCGTCCCGGTCTAGGTTTTGGAGATCGTTGAGGACGTCCTTCATCCGTTGTGGTTGAGTCCGCGGCACCACGAGGACAGCGTCATCGGTCGCGACAATGACTATGTCGCTCACCCCGGCGACTGCTACCAGTGGGCCGTCTGATCGTACGTACGAGTTGCGCACGTCGGTGACCCTCACGTCGCCGACAGTGGCTGTCCCCAAGGAGTCTTTTGCTGTGACCTCCCAAACCGCGTTCCACGAGCCAACATCGGTCCACCCGGCGTCGAGCGGAACAACGGCCCCACGCGTGGTGTGCTCCATTACCGCGTAGTCGATTGACTTCGATGGACATTTTTCGAAGGCCGTCGCGTCGAGGACGATGGATCCGTCTGCTTCGTGTCGCGTGCTGGCCCAGGTTTCGTTGACGGCAAGAGAGATTTTTGGGGCATGCCGAGCGAGTTGGTCAAGATACACGTCGCTGCAGAGGGCAAACATGCCACTGTTCCAGAGGTATTTTCCCGAATCTACGTAGTCGTTTGCAGTCTTCAAGTCGGGCTTTTCGACAAACTCTTGGAGTTCGTATGCCGTCCCTGTGAGACGGTCCCCGGTGCGGATGTAGCCGTAGCCGGTTTCAGGGTGTGTCGGGATCACTCCGAAAGTCACGAGGCGCTGTCGTCTCGCCAGCGCGACCGCTTCGGTCGTCGCGCTGGCGAACGACGCGGAATCGGGGATGAGATGGTCAGCAGGGACCACAATCAAAACATCCTCCGGGTCTGAGGCGAGGGCCGCGAACGCAACCGCCGGTGCCGTGTTGCGACCGAATGGCTCAAGAATGAGTCGAGGTGTGCATCCAGCCGCGCGTAGTTCGGATGCGACGATGTCGCGGTGCGCCGCGGAACACACGACGATCGGGTCGCTTGCGTCGGCAAGAGCGAGGACTCGGTCAATCGTGGCTCGAACCATCGACCTCTCTTCGACCAATGGAAGCAGTTGTTTTGGGTGTTGGGTGCGAGACAGGGGCCACAGACGGGTTCCAGAACCTCCGGAAAGAATGACGGGGACGACCATGTCTGCCTACTGTTCTGGATGATGAATACGCTGCGTGGCCGGCTTTGGCGCGTCACTGCCCACGTTTGTGGGCGGGTGCGCATCGGCGACGCCTGTAGGCGAAGACTACTCGTCCGACTCGTCATCCTCGCTATGACCGAGAATCCACGCAAGCTTCTCTCGTGACTCGCCGGTTCCGAAGGCGGTCACGACATCGCCGACCCGTAAGGTCGTGTCCCCGTGGGGGATGATGACCGCCGAGCCGCGGCGAACCGATACCAAGGTCGCCGAGTCTGGCCAACGGATGTCGCGTACCGTCTTCGATGCGCAAGCACTATTGGCGGGGATGGGTATTTCGTAAAAGCCCGCGCCGGCTAGTGCGCGTTGTTTTGCCCGCTCGCGATACAGTTGGCGTCCGGTTGTGTCGGCGAGCGCCTGGTGATAGGCCCGTACGACGCTCTCTCGTCTAAACATCCCGACATGTGTCGAGCGGTCGTCGTCTGCCACCACTGGGAGGCGGCCGTAGTTCAATGCGGCCATACGGGCGAGGGCTGCAGAAACAGGCATGCTCGGAACCACCGTAATTGGCTTCTTGGTCATGAGATCTTCGATAAGGATGTCGTCTAGGGAACCGGTGTAGTGCGCCAGGTCCGTGAGTGTGAGGATGCCGACAAGGTGTTCTCCTTCGACGACTGGTAGACCATGGTGTCGTCCATCACTGATTTCGCTGAGGGCCTCAGAACCCGTCAACGTGGGCGCTAGAGTGCCGGGTTGACTCATGACTTCGCCGACTGTGACCATGTCGAGGAGGTCTATGTCCTCGGGTCTTTGCAGATGGATACCTTTTAGGGTCAGCGGCATGGTGTACGCGCTATCAGAGGAGAAGTATTCCGCGACCAATATTGATGCGGTCGTTGCCAGCATCAGGGGCAACACCAGCCCGTAGTCGCCGGTTATTTCAAACACGATGATGATGGACGTCAGTGGGGCGCGCGCCACTGCTGCGAAGGTCGCCGCCATTCCCACGACAGCAAATGCGCCCGGGTTTGGCGTGTCAAGTGGCCAGCCGATCTCGACGATCTTGGCGAACGAAGCACCGAGCGCTGCGCCGGCGAACAGGCTGGGCATGAACACCCCGCCTGCGCCGTAGCCGGCTTCGGTGACTGCAGCCATCACAAGCTTGAGCACGCCGATGAACAGGAGTGTGGTCCACGCGAACTGGGCGGGACTGTCGAAGCCCAGCGTCTGTTCAACAACCCGCCGCCCAACACCGAGGATCTCTGGGCGTACTGCACTCACTGATGCGAGGATGAATCCGGCGGCCAGTGGGCGAGTCCAGCTGGGCAGTGAACCCGGGACTTTCACGGTATGGGCCACCTTCAGCATCTTCACAAATGCGACCCCCAAAACCCCTGCTAGACCGCCCAGAACGAGATACAGGGCAAGTTCGGGTGCGTTTTGAAGGTTGTGCGCAGGAGCTGAGAGAAGTTTGTCGTCCCCGAGCAACGACTGTGCGGTTACCGCGGCTGAGACCGATGCGATCACGACCGCATTGATGTGTCGCAGTGCGAAGTTACCGAGGATGACCTCCATGGCGAAGAGCATGCCGGCGATCGGCGCATTGAACGACGCCCCAATGCCTGCGCCGGCTCCGGCGGCCAGGAGGCTGCGAATGCGGTCCTCTCCGAAGTTGGTGTAGCGCGCCAGCGACGACCCGATGGTGGCGCCGATCTGTACCGCGGGACCCTCAGAACCGAGGGATCCGCCAGACCCGACAGTCGCTACGGTTGCGGCCAGCTTTGCCTGTACCGAACGCGTTGGCAGGTATCCGGCGTGGAGGTTGAACCCGACCATCGTCTCGGTGATACCGCTGCCTTTGATTCCCGGACCCCATCGATTATGGATGAACCAGGAAATCCCGATCCCGATCGGTGTGATGACGGCGATGAAGAGGAGACCGTACTGGAGCGCTCGCACGCTGAACAGCCGTCCGTCGGCCCATTCGATTGCGAGGATAAGAGCGCTGCTCGCTAGGCCGACGAGAACCCCGACAACCGCGGCTGCGATAAGAAACCCCGCCGACCCTCTGGTCTTTTGCTTTCGGCGACTCAGCAGCGCGAGGGGAGACAATCGTTGCATTCTCATACGCTAACGTCGTCGCGAGGCCTTGCGGTTGGATGCGGATGGAATCTCGCGTTGCCGGTGCACCGATGGTATTGAGGAGTTCTCATGTCGGGAATACAACATGTGCCCATGTGACAGGATGTGTGCGTGCAGGTCTGAGCGAGCGTCGGTTGCCCCGCGCTCTTGTGCTGTAAATTCCGTGTTCCTTGTCTGGACGTTCAGCCGATGAGCGAATTTCCCATCACACCGGCGGACTGGCAGCGCGCTGCGCAAGAGAAAATGGAGTCCTCGGCGTTTGACTACTACGCGAGCGGTGCAGATTCCGAAACGACGGTTGTTGAAAACATCCGTGCCTGGGAACGGTATCAACTACATCCCAAGGTACTCGCAGGCGTGGACCAGATTGATACACACGTCGAAGTGCTCGGCGAACGCTTCTCCTCCCCTGTGATGATTGCTCCTACGGCCTATCACAAACTTGCTGACCCCGAGGGGGAGTGCGCCACCGCACGGGCGGCTGCTCTTGCACAATCGGTGATGGTTGTGTCGACGCTTGGGACGACGACCCTTGAGAGGATCGCAGAAGCGGCTCCCGACGGACGGCGATGGTTCTAGCTATATGTGCTCCGTGATCGGGCGTTGACCGAGTCGTTGATTGACCGTGCCGAGGCAGCCGGATATACGGCGCTAGTGCTGACTGCCGACACGCCGCTCTTGGGTCACCGGATCAAGGATGAGGCGAACAGCTTCACCCTTCCCGATGGTCTCACAATGGAGAACCTTGCCGCGGCTGTCCCGAGCACTAACGGGTCTGGGCTTGCCGAATACGCCGCTTCGCAGCTCGATGCCTCGTTGACGTTCGAGGCGCTTGAGTGGTTGTGCAAGCGAACGTCGCTACCCGTTGTGGTGAAAGGTGTGCTGCGCGCTGACGATGCGTTGCGCTGTGTGTCGGCTGGCACCCGTGCCATCATCGTGTCGAATCACGGGGGACGCCAGCTTGACCATGCAGTCGCGACAGCGGACGCATTGGCGGTTGTCCGCGACGCGGTACCGACAGACATCGACGTGCTCGTCGATGGGGGGATCCGCACAGGTACCGATGTCGTCAAGGCAGTAGCGCTTGGTGCTTCGGCGGTGTTGATAGGCCGGTCGGTGCTGTGGGGCCTCGCCGTCCATGGTGAGAAAGGCGTCGGTGCTGTACTCGCTCAGATGCAGACTGAGCTCGAACTCGCTCTTGCGCTGGTCGGCGCCCCGAGCGTTGCCGGCCTCGACCGGTCTTTCGTTAGTCTCCGACCGTCGTGACTACTCTCGCGGTATGAAGACACCTCCCCACGACCACGGTCGTGACATCTTTGTGAACCGCACGCTCAACTTCCGTTCGCTCGACGCCATCGGGTACGACATGGATTACACGCTGGTCCACTACGACCCGGTGGTTTGGGAGGGGTTTGCGTTCCAGCACGCGGTCGACGCGTTGAGCGACAGCGGGTGGCCCGTCGAGGGGATGTCGTTCGATGCCGATGGCGTGATACGCGGGCTTGTGCTCGATCTCGAATTGGGCAACCTGTTGAAAGCAACTCGATTCGGCTACGTGATCCGTGCTTCGCACGGTGGGTCACCGCTGACCTTTGATGAGGTGCGAGACGCCTATGTAGCAAGTCTGGTGAGCCTCTCGGATCGACGATTTGTTTTTCTCAACACGCTCTTCTCTCTTTCGGAGGCGAGCCTGTTTATGCAACTTGTCCACCGATACGACTCGGGACGTCTACCGCAGGTCAAGTCCTACGCAGCGCTGTATGGAGGTGTGCAGAACGCCCTCCGTTCCGCTCATCTAGACGGAAGTTTGAAGAAAGACATCCTCGGCGATCTCGAGAAGGCTGTGATCCTCGACCCCGAAGTGCCGCTGGCATTGCTCGATCAGAAGTCTGCGGGAAAACGTCTTGTGATGATTACGAACTCTGAGTGGAGTTATGCAAGCAAGATAATGTCGTATGCGTTCGACAGGTATTTGAAGAGCGACATGACCTGGCGCGATCTATTTGATGTCGTGATCGTGCAGGCCGACAAACCCGGGTTCTTTGATCGCAACAACCGGTTTTATCGCGTGGTCGATGAGGATCAGGCAATGCTGCGACCCCACTCCGGTGATCTGGTTCCCGGTGAAGTGTATTTTGGCGGGAATGCGAGCCACATGGAGGCGAGCCTCGGTGTCGCAGGAGATCGGTTTCTCTATGTCGGTGACCACCTATACGGCGATGTGCAGTTCCCCAAGGCCGAGATGAGTTGGAGAACAGCGCTCATCTTGCGGGAACTCGAAACCGAGGTCCATGCTCTTGATGACTTTTTGGACTCGCAAGCCGAACTCTCTGAGTTGATGCGCCAAAAGGAAATCCTCAACGCCGCTATTGCACAGGCACGTCTTGGCGAACTTCGTTCCGAGTTTGGGTACGGCCCGCAGGCGGACGTAGATGACGGTGCGGTTGATCGTTTGCAACGCGAAGTCAATGATCTGGATCAGCGAATCGCGCCCATCGCGATAGCGTCTGGGAAACTTCGTAATCAGACCTGGGGGCCCCTCATGCGCGCCGGTATTGACAAGAGCTTGTTCGCCCGGCAGGTCGAACGATATGCGGATGTGTACACGTCTCGAGTCTCGAATTTTGTCAACGCCACGCCGTTTGCGGTTCTCAAGGCGTCGAGGACAACAATGCCGCACGACATACGGGACTGAGAAGTCGGTTCACATTCGGGCGTCAGACGCGCAAACGGTGGCGCTACTCGTGGGCTCCTACCGTCGAGATGGGATGGTTGGTGCCCTCTGACACGGTGATCAGACGGTCCCCTGAGTTGGCGAAGGTGATCGCTTCTCCTTGGATTTCGTCGGGCGACGCCGCTTTGCATGGTGTGGAGTTCAGCACCGGCCCCCAGTCAAGGTCAGTTCGTGGCCACATCCACACCGAGTTGTACCCGCGTAATACGAAGAGGTCACCGGTCGGTGAAATCGCGGCACTGGTCACCTCAAGATGATCCTCACCGAGTGCGAGGTCGGCGACCTTTTCGAGCATCACTTCGGCGCCGTCTACGAACGAGTCCGCGCTCGCTCGATAAACCGAGCCGGGGCCGTTCCGAGTTTTTGTTATGACAAACATATCGCCAGTGACAGGATCGACGGCGAGCGCCTCGGCGTCTGCTCGCTCATCGGGATACGTGAGCGTAATGAACTCGACTGGCGCTGTCTCGGTGTCAGACAGCGCCGGTATCGGGACGCGATAGATCGTGATTGAAATGCGGAACTGGAAGTTGTCTCCAATGTCACCAATGAAGATCGCCGGTTCACCGGCTGCCGTTGGTCCAATCGAGATGTCCTCCCAATCGGCTGCGCGAGCACCGACCACTTCCCATGTCGCCAGCGTCTTGCCGGCGTCGTCAATGACATAGAGCCGCGCTGCGTCACCTGAATCGTTGTGGACGACGTACGCGTTTTCCTGCTGGGGGAGCGCGGCAATGCCGGACAATTCAAAGAGTTCTGGGGCGACCAAGGCTCCTGTTGCAGATACGTGTTCGAAGGCCACACATGGTGTGCCCGCAAATGGTCTCACCTCGGGCATGACCGGCATCGTCGCGACCGGGGTGGTCTCACCGAGGGGAGCCGTCGGTGCGGTATCAACGGCTGGGGGCGCTCCAGATGAGCATGCTGACATAAAGAGAGCTGCGCCAACAATGGCTGCAGCGGTCGACATCGTCCGGTGGCTTTTGAGTGACGTATTTCGGCGCTGCGCGCAGAACATCATTCGTTCACGCCTAGCGTGCCATAAGGCGCAGGGCGATTGCCTCGGCGAGGATTGAACGTTGCAGATCTCCGAGGTCGACCGACTCGTTGGGTCCGTGATCTCTCCGAACACCGCCGGGTGTGCTCCGTCGATTTCGAGGAGCCGGACGTTCGCAAACCCGGCGGCTTCCAAACGTCGTGCCACGTCGGTTGCCGTAGCACGCACGTGGGTTGCGTCGAACCCATCGGCGCTCACAGACGGAATACGGATGAGTTCCTCGAGATCGATCTGTAATCGAGGGAACAGGCTCGCCACCTTGGAGATTAGGTCTTCGTGCATGGCCGCAAGCGTAACAATGACCGAAGCCGACTAGGCGCTGCGAGGCGAATACCACTTTTTGTGGTGGTCGATGCGCTACCGTCGGTGTCGTATTCGAGGAGAGGACCACCATGGGTTTCAGATCCTTTTGGCCGGGAAAGTGGTTCCGTCGCGGCGGCGGACACATCGACATAGGATCGATGGAGGTCGGCAAGATCCCGATCTCGTCGTTCGAGTCCGATGTCGATGACGTTGGAGAATCTCGGTACCAGAAGCATTCCGGTTTGGCGCAGCGCATCGCGGATGCACAGAACGTCGACGAGATGTCCATAGACGCGGCGGACGATTCCAACGAGCAGGCCTAAGCCGAACTGCACGCTGCTTTCTACGGGTGCGCTGGGCGTGTCGTGCCGCCGTAGACCGCGGCTGGCATTGATGAAGCACGCCGAGACGCGGCCGACAGTGTGTGCGGCTTGTTCATTGGGCACGGGACACCGTTACGCGCGAGTTTCGCGAACTACTACTTAAGGGTGACACGGGAATGGCAGAAATCGACGCTGGGAATGGATTAGTGGCCATCGCCGCGGATGGACACGATCATATATGTGTCGATAGGAGAACCCTATGCGTATTGGAGCGAACGCGCTCTCAAGTCCATCGAGAGCGTCTATGAGCCGCATGGCGACGGTGCTTTTGGCTGTACCTTGGTTGGCTTACTTACATTGAGCGGTTCGCGGGCTGCTTTTTCGGATACCACAAGCAACACGAACAACAGCCTTGGCACCGGCACTGTCACCCTGACCGGCGATGACACCGGCCTTGCAATGTTCGCGGTGACCGACATGGCGCCACGTTTGGCGATTGTTCGACTTTTGTAGGTTTGAGCATCGTGTCCGGTGGGACGGTTGCTGACTTTGGTGCAGGCAACTTCGACTACGCCAACAGTGTGGCCACATCATGGACGCCGGCCGCCGCTGGGGAAACTCGCGCCTTCCGTATCACCGTGACCTTGCAGGATGACAATGCTGCACAGGGTCTTGTTGGTCAACCAACGTTCACCTAGGAAATCCAGAGCAACTAGCTCTACCCCTGTGGACGGGTTCAAACCGAATATTTGGTTGCTGTAGGGTCGGAGAATTGGGCGAATCGGTCCGTGGTGTGGTCGAGAATCACTGACGCCCTGAGGGCTGGTTGGGTGCGGTCCCGCACCGGTTCTGCCGGGGCGATCTGGTGCCAGGTACACGACTTCGCCACCGTCGTTCTCGCGAATCACAACGCGACCGTTGTGCCGATGCCTTGTGCCTTGGCCGCCCTATAGATCTCATCCGCAATGGCGATGTCTTGAGCGGCGTGGCCCATAGACTTGAAGATAGTGCGCCGGTGCCCGGCGAGCCTTGCTTCACCGGCGATGAGCGCTCCAAGTTCGATGAGAACATCTGGGCCGATCACTTTTTGGTCGAGCGCATCGTTGATTTCACCCGATTCCGCAATAGCGCTTGCGCGGTGCTCGACTACAACGTCGGCGTCCGCAAAGCAGTCGGCGGGTAGCTCACGCATCTCCAGGCTGTACGACCCAATTGCCGAGATATGGACGGGCGATTTCAACATGGCCGTCGCGAAGAGCGGCTCGGTCGAAGGTGTTGCAGTGATCACGATATCGGCGCCGTCGAGCGCTTTCCTTGCATCGACGAACGCCGCAGACGATGTCGCCTGCTGCGCAGCGAGCCGCTGCGCCGACGATCCACCTTTTGATACCACACGGATCTCTTCGATCGGTCTCACCGCTTGGGCGCCGTCTATCAGAGCCTGTGCCTGGCCGCCCGCACCGAAGATGGTGAGCACCGCCGCGTCAGGTGGGGCGAGTAAGTCGGTGGCCAGCCCAGCGGTCGCCCCCGTGCGCAGCGCCGTCATATAGATCGCATCCATTACTGCTACCGGGACACCGGTCTCGTGATCGACAAGAACGTACACACCATTGATAACTGGTAGGCGATTCTTGGGGTTGTCGCCGAACACGGACACAATCTTGATGCCCACAGAGTCCATTGAGGCTGCCGGCATGAAGAGCGAAACCCCGGCCGGTTGGCTGATCGGGCTGCGTAGCGGGGCGTCGATCTCTCCGCGAAACAGCGCCTCCATACCGCGTCGCATTGCGGCTATGGCACGCGGCATCGTCGTGACGGCTCGTACGTCGGCGGCGCTAAGCATCAGAATTTCCACGGGCCCATCCTACGAACTGTGTGCGGTCGGCGTGTATAGAGCAGGAAAGATCGAGAAATGCGTTCTCAGGTGCTTCTCAGGTTGGGTTCACAGTCTTCACACAACCGTTACGCATAGTGATGCCATACACACAACGCATCAGGCAATGAAGGAGAAACCAATGCGTAAGAAACTTGCATCAGTAGCCGCTGCGGCCGCGGTCGCGATGACTGGCGTCACATACGTTGTCACAACCTCGGGAGCGGCGATCGCTCAGGAGGACACGACCATCGTTGCTGAGGACGGTCAGGAGAAACCACCGAGACGTGGCCAGGTGCTCGAAGGTGTCCTTGGCAGTCTTGTCGATGACGGCACTATCACCCAGGATCAGTCGGATGCCATCACTTCCGCGGTGGCTGCCAAGGTCGACGAGATTCGCGAGCAGTTCCCAGACGGCGGGCGGCGCCATCGTGGACCTCGTGGCAACAGTGTCATCCGTGACATGCTTGAGGACGGCGTGATCGACGCCGACGAACTCGCCAGTCTTGGCGCTGATCATCCGTTCAACGATCCTGATGGCCTAGCAGCCCCGTATCTCGACGACGGTCAACTGGACCTAGACGAGTTGAAGGCGATGCACGAAGAGCGTCGCGCTAACCGTCCTGACCATCGGATCCGGCCACCAGCCTCGAACACATCGGGTGAAAGCGCGTAACGACTCACTCCATCAACCTTTGACGTCGCGAAGTGGTCGTGCCAAAACCATGTCATGCAGAAGTTAGCAGCGCGTTTCAGATGGTGACGGTGCGGGCGTTGCCGACGTTGGCGTACCGGTCGGGGACGCAGGTCAGGATGATGATCTGACAGTTGTTCGCCGCGCTTGAGATCGCTGCACCCATCCGGGTGAGACGATCGGGGTCGGTCCAGCCGAGAGCATCGTCAAAGATCACCGGTGCGCCCCCTTCGCTGGATACGAGCATTGCACATGCAAGCCGTGCCAGGAGTCCGAGCTGTTCTTGGGCGCCTGTACTGAGCTGATCAAAGTCGAGTGTCGTGTGAGCAAGCGTGCGGGTGGTGATCGAGAGGTCATCGCCGAGGGCGACTTCGAATCCGGAACCGTAGACAATTCTCCCGAGGTTTTCTATCTGCTCGCGGAACGGTTGCGCGTATCGGTCCCTCGCTTTTTGCCGGTGTGCTTTGAAGACGGAGTGGAGTAGCTGAGCAGCCGCGGCCCGCATGCTGACACGTTCAAGATGTGCTCTGGCTTCCTCCAGCGAGGTTGTTGCTTCGTCGAGATCTCGTGCCGGTCCTCGCTCGGTGTCGTGCGTGAGACGTATCTGAAGCTCGGTGCGGCGTTCGGCGTTTTTCTGGAGGTTGTCAGCGTGGCGTTCTTGAGCTGCTTTCGCGTTTGACAGCAGTGCGTCAAGGCTGTCGGGGTCCGCCTTGTCGAGTTCGTTCTGGGCCGCGCCGTAGGCGGTTTTCGCTGTCTCGGCTGCTACTGAGGCGGAGTTCTCTTCTTTAGCCAGCACGGCGTCGCTTTCGGTTTCGCGGGCTTCCTCCAGTGTCTGGCCGGCAGAGTCGGCTGTGCTCTTCGCGATGCTGAGGTTTCCGGCAAGACCAGCGTCCTCGATGTCTAGTTGGCTCGCCTTCGTGGCAGCCTTTTCGGCCACTCGCTCGGTGGTGTCCAACGCTGCTTTTGCGTCGTCGAGTAGCTGTGCAGCGGTGTGTCCGAGGGCCTGCGCAGCGGTGTGGTCCGTGGGGATTGGGCTCGTCGCCACGCGATCCAGGATATGTTTCTTTGTGCGTTCCACGAGGTTGACAATCTTTGCGGAGAGCGCCTCGGGTTGCAGGTCCCTGAGGTCTCGGTCCAGCGTTGTGGCGGCGTCATCCAAACTTCGCAGCGCAGCGGCCCGGGCGTCGAACTGCTTACGCGCCTCCGCAAAGTCAGCGACATGAGCTTGCGCGCATAGAGCTTGGTAGAGCTGGCTGGCCTCTTCCAGTCTCTCGACGGTAGCGGTGCCTTCGCCCCCGGCCCGAACCGAAACCGAGATAACGCCGGCTACGACAATCCGGGTGAGTTCTTGGGGTGTCGGCGTGTGATCCGTGTCGTGGTTGAGGTCGAGGTCGGTGTCGTTGATTGTGACCTTCAGGTCTTGCAGGGCGGTGACCACAACCTCTGGCAGGGCCTGACCAGCCGCTGCTCGCGCCTTTGTGAGACCTAAGTGAGCTTCTTCGATTGCAGACAGGTGCTCTTCGTCGACCGTGAAGGACTCGAGGGCCTTTTCCGCCTCTTGCTGTTGTTGCAGCGCCTGGTTGATCCGCTCCATACGCTCGGTCATCTGCTCGATCTCGATCAGTTGTCTGAGGTACTCGGTGTCTTCCCGCGCCTGGTCGAACGATGCTTGTGCCTGTGCCCAATGTGTCCGGGTGACCGCAAGTGCAGCCTTGGTGCTCGCTGCCTCTTCAATGATGATCTTTCGTGTCGGGCCTGCTTGCTCGATTTCGTTGTTTACCCGATCGAAGATATCAGCAGCTGTCTGGTGGGCTGTGATGAGATCGTCGCGGCGTTGATGACTTTTCTGGGCTGCTGCATGAACCAGGTCTAGGCGTTCCAGGTCGGTCTTGCAACGTTCGGCTGCACGCCGCAACGTCGCTGTGTCGTCGACTTGTTTTGTCAATGCTGTCAGCTCGGCTGCGGCCTTCACGCCGGCTGCTTCGAGGGTCTTTGCCGTTTCGTCGAGACGTTGGATGTCGCGAGCAGTGTCATCAAGGTCGCGGAGATGCGCTTTGGCTTCGTCAGACTTCTTCTGGGCTGATTCGAGGTCGTCCTCGGCCTGACTCAGATTGTTCTTCGGTTTCCCACCCGGAGTCCAATACTCACCAAATTCGGTTTCGATCCGATCCCATAGGACGTCTTCGCTATCACCTGCAACGTCGCCTCCCGCCGCTGCGTCGAGCGCTCTACCAAGTGCCGACACTTCGAACGTTGCTTGAGCGAGGCCTTCTCCCTGGACAAGGCGCAGGGTCTTCCACAGTGCGAGGTCGACAGCTTCATCGAGAATCTCAGAAACGCGATCGTGAGCCTCGCGACCGCTGAGTTGCTCTCGTTGCGGTTTTGTTACCACAAGGAGGGTCTCGGGTTTGCGTGCCCACCGTTTGGAATAGGTGAATTCATAGGTGCCGGCGACTATCTCGACTTCAACCCAGGGGCCGACGTCCTTGCCAACAGGGACCACTTGCTTCACCCTGCGGTGGTTCGAGGAATCTTGCAGGTCGAGGATGAGGTCGACGGCGTCCATGAGAGAGGTCTTGCCTGACTCGTTCGGCCCTTCGACGATCGTGATTCCCTCGTCGGGAAACGTCACCTCGGCCTCCGCAATGCCGGCGTAGTTACGCACCTTGATGCGACGAATCCTCATGAGCCGCTCTCGACGAGCCGGTAGAGAAGCCCGAGCGCGTCCTGGGCAGCGTGCGCCTCATCGTCGTCGCCCTGTGCCAGCGTCGTGAGTTCGTTGAGTGCATCGTTTGCGAAACCGGACAGTCCGAGCTGGGTGAAGTCCTCATCATCGGGCAGCACGACGAGGTTGTTGTGGCGCTCCCAAGTGTTGAGCGACGCAAACAAGTCTGCCTCGCTTTCAAGGGCCGAGTCGAGGCGAATCTTGTTGCCAAGTGTGAGCTGTCCGACAAGTTTGAGCTGCACGATCGATTCTCGTTTGTTCTCGATGTCCGAGAGACTCGACACGAGAAGGTCGACGTCGTTGGCGCTCCGCAGATCGAAATCCAGTGTGTGGAACGTCCACGTCCCGACCGGGTGCGTCTCGACTGTGACCGTGTCGTCGTCGATCTCGACAATGAGCACGTTTCCCGGATCGATTTCTCGATACCCCGTCGGTACTGGTGCCCCCGAGTAGTGCACCTTGCCTGTGTCGCCAACGGACGTTGTGGAGTGGCGGTCACCCAGGGCAACGTAGTGGACACTGCCGGCATCGATAGCGGTTTCGAGGTCAGCGAGGCAAATCGCTGCTGTGTTGGTCGGGTCGGGGTCGAGCGTGTCGACGACGCCGTGGCCGACAACGATGCTGATACCGTCGTGCTGTGGCGCATCTGATATCGCCCGTTGGACGAGGTCTTCCAGCGGCTCAACGCTTGTCCACGGCGCCGCGATCAGACGAACTCCCGAAGCTACGTCCACCGCACTGGATCCATCGAGGACGACGACGTTGTCTGGCCTCCTATCTGTGAACGTCCGAGATGTGAAGATGGATGACGCGTTCAACGGGTCGTGGTTTCCAGGCAGCAGGTAGAACGTGACGTTCGGCGTCTTGCGCATCGCGTCAACCGCTCGCACAATCACCTGCCGCTCGACGTGATTCGTCTCGAACACATCTCCGCATACCACGACGAACGAACACACCTGCTCGACCGCGAGCTTCCCGATCGTTTCCACAGCCTTGATACGAGCTTCCGAAAATCGCGCCTGCGCCTCACCTGCAAGGAAGTGCCGCGTCATACCGAGCTGCCAGTCGGCAGTGTGGAGGAACCTAACCATCACCAAATCGTACCGCACGCAGAGCTGGGTCAGAAGCCCCGTGCGCGCGCGAGGAGTTCGCCGGTAGGCACTGACATCTGGCGTTCGGGAACGCGCATGCGGGGTTTTCTTGTTCTGTTGCTCGCCGGGTTCCACTTCGAATCGGGTAGCGTGGTGGCATGGCTGCCAAGTTCTTTACCCTTGTTGTCGCCCTGGCGTTAGTCGCCGGCGCGTGTAGCGGCGGCAGCGCCGACGACAACACGGATGGAATCGCCACGTTGCGGAGTCCGTCCGAACTCGCAGCGGACGACTCGAACACCCTGCGAATCGATATCGAGGAAGCAACGCTCGAATTCACCCGCTGTATGCGCGACAAGGGCATCGATGTTCCCGACATCCGGTTTGATGCTTCGGGCGCTCCGGTGATCCCTCCTGAGCTTGTCGAGAACGTCGATCTCGGATCCGACGAGTGGAAAGAGGCTGAGAGCGGGTGTATCTCGATCTTCCAGAACGCATCCGCGCTTCAGTTCAGCTCTGATCCTGAGCTTGAGACGGTCATCCAGGACCAGCTTCGGGAATTTTCCTCCTGCATGCGCGGCGAAAATTTCACCGACTTCCCGGACCCGGTGGTCGGCAACGGGTTGCCGTATCCGCTGTCAGCCTTTGCGGAGTTTTCATCCGATGAGTTTCAGGACGCCTTAGACCTTTGTCAAGACTCCCTGGCCTTTCCAGATTTGGGAGGTTAGATGCGTAAGTTGTTGCTATTCGTCCTAGTCGTGGTGTTTACCGGGGTTGCGTGGTTTCTGACCCGGCCAGAGACAGTGACCGAGACCGCTGCCCCTGAGACGGCGATTGCAGATCTTGCGACAACGCGCGTGGTGCGGACAGACATTGTCGAGACCGAAACATTGAACGGGACGCTTCGTTTCGCCAACCCCGCGAGCATTGTTGCCCAGCTACCCGGTACGGTGACAACGTTGCGGTCCGAGGGCGACCTCGTCGGACGCGGCGACATGATTCTTGAAATCGACGGGAGCCCGATTGTGCTGTTTATCGGGCGACGCCCGATGTGGCGCACACTTCGCCAGGGTGTTTCGGATGGGAGCGATGTGGAGGCGCTGGAAACCAACCTTGCGGTCCTCGGTTTCGACGATGAGGGCAACATGACGGTTGATCGGGAGTTCACGACTGCCACCCGTCGCGCAATTCGGGACTGGCAGGACTCGCTGGGTGTCGATGACACCGGGATTGTTGAACTCGGTCGTGTGCTGTACCTCGAAAAACCGGTGCGGATCGGCGTGACTCCACTGCTGGTGGGTGCCCCGGTCGTACCCGGAGCACCTGCGTACACCGTGTCGAGTCCTTCGCAGGAAATCGTCGTATGGAACGACGCCGACCGGCCCGAACTTCTTGAGCTGCGGAGCCTTGTTGAGGTGACGCTTCCCGACGACCGCGTTGTTGCCGGCGAGGTCGTGAGTGTTGCGGCCACTGTCACGGTGCTTGGCGACGAGCGTGTCCGCGAGACGATCATCGTGCTGGTCGGCAGGTTAGGCACGTCAGAGTTTGATGAGACGCCTGTCGAAATCGAGGTCGAGACGAAACGGCTCGACGGCGTGCTCGCTGTGCCGGTGAACTCCCTCCTGGCGCTCGCGGAGGGCGGGTACGGTGTAGAAGTAAAGAGGTCGAACCAGATCGTCCTGGTGTCGGTTGAGCTGGGCACCTTTGCGGACGGTCTCGTCGAGATCACCGGTGACGTCGCTGAGGGCGAACTCGTCATCGTCCCTGAGTAGTGGTTGACGGTGGAGCGGATGAGGTGAGCCATCCCGTCCTCGAGCTCTCCGGTGTCGGCAAGGTGTACCCGGGGCCGCCACCGGTCGTCGCACTCGATTCGGTCGACCTGGTTGTCAGCAGTGGTGAGCTTGTTGCGGTTGTTGGACCCAGCGGGTCGGGCAAATCGACGCTTCTGCACATCATGGGCGGTCTCGACCGTCCGACAACGGGCAGTGTCGCAATCGACGGTGTCGACCTCGGCACGCTCAACGACAGGCGAATCTCCGGGCTGCGGGCGCACCGCATCGGCTTTGTGTTTCAGGACTTCTTTCTAATGGAGGGCGTGGACGCCGTTCACAACGTTGCTGAGGGGCTGGTGTATCGGGGGGTCGGCTGGCGGCAACGCCGCGAACGAGCTGTGGGAGCCCTTGAGTCTGTAGGTCTGGGTCATCGGCTCGACCATGTGCCGTCGCAGCTTTCGGGTGGGGAACGGCAACGGGTCGCAATTGCGCGGGCGCTTGTCGGAGATCCCGCAATCATGTTTGCGGACGAACCGACCGGCAACCTCGATTCGGCAACGAGTGACGAAATCGCCGACCTTTTCACCCGGCTCAACGCCACCGGCTCGACGATCGTCGCGATCACACACGACCGGGACTTTGCTTCCAACTTCCCTCGGGTGGTGCAGCTCTTGGACGGTTCGGTAGTCGATCCGGCCGCTCCGGTGGATGATCCTGAGGCCGTTGCTCATGATGCGGAGGACGGCTGATGCGGTCCCGTCTCCGGTTCTTTGACCTGATCGCGCTTTCGCTGCGCGGGTTGCTTGCTCGTCCGGTCCGTGCGGTCCTCACAGCAGTCGGGATCGCAATCGGGATTGCGGCCATAGTTTCGGTGATCGGCATCTCTGCTTCAGGTCGCGCTGATTTGCTTGCGACTCTCGACGACCTTGGCACGAACCTTCTGCGGGTGACTCCCGGTGCGGGGATTTTCGGGCAGGCTTCGCAAGTTCCTGAAGATGCAGTCGCGATGGTCGCCCGTATCGGACCGGTGAATGATGTGGTTGGCATCACCACCGTCGATGCCACGCTGCGCCGCAACGACTTCGTTTCCAAACTCGACACTGGTGGGCTCACCGTCGTATCCGCAACACCGCGCCTGCTCGATGTGGTCCGCGGTGAGGTCGCAACAGGCCGTTTCCTCCAAGAAGGATTGGAGGAGATCCCAGTGATTGCACTCGGCTCTGTTGCGGCCGAACGCCTTGGGATCCGTTCGATCAACCCGCCGGTGCGGGTTCTCGTTGGAGACGAGTGGTTTGGCGTGGTTGGCATTCTGGAGAGCATGCCGATTCACCCCGACCTTGACCGGACCGGCTTCGTCGCTTACTCCGCTGCGGAGGTGTTTCTCGATGGCAAACCTGAGCCCACCGCGTTGTACGTAAGGGTCGTGTTGCGGTCCATCAACGATGTGGTCAAGGTGATTCCGGCAACGGTCGCCCCACAGCAACCCGACACCGTGGAGATCACCCGACCTTCGGACGCGCTTGCGGCGCGCAAGGCAGCGGAGGAGACGCTGACAAGTCTGCTGATCGGTCTCGGGTCGGTGGCGTTGTTGGTCGCTGGCGTGGCGATTGCAAACATCATGGTTATGTCGATATTGGAGCGAAAGATGGAAATCGGGGTGCGACGATCGCTGGGGGCGACGAGGATGCACATTCGCATGCAGTTCATTGTCGAGTCCACAGTGCTTGCTGGCATGGGCGGTGTGATCGGCGTCGGTTTTGGTGCGGCCATCACCGTTGCGTATGCCGCAAATCGGGACGTTGCCGTTTCGATCCCGATGCTGGGGATCGCCATCAGCGTTGCTGCAGCGTTGCTACTCGGTGCGCTTGCGGGTGTGTATCCGGCGGTGCGCGCCTCAAGGATCGACCCCGCCGAAGCAGTCCGTCGATGAATTCTCTGGGCTGTGTTTTCGGTTCGGATGCCTCGGAAACCGTTGCGACCGTGTCGCGGGCGAAATAACCATGTCGCGAACGGCATCCAAAGTGCGCCGACGCTGGGTCTGGGTTGTTGGTCTGGTCCTGGTGCTCGGGTTTGTTGCAGCAAACCTTCGCTCCGAACCCCCTGGGTACGTCGTCGTGCTCGACGGTCTCGACGAGCCACGGGGATTGTCGGTTCTTTCAGACGGCAGGTTATGTGTTGCAGAGGCTGGTCGGCTGGCCGAGGGTCAGAAGGTGGAGGAGGGTCCGACCGCAAATCGAGCCCCAACTGGTGCGGTGAGCTGTGTCGACACGCACGGGATTCGTCAACGAATCGTCGAGCAGCTCCCGTATGTCTTTTACAACGTCACGGGGGTCTCTGCGGGTCCCGCTGACATCGCCGAATTGGATGGCGAACTCTATTTGCTGACGGGAGAGGGCGAGGGTACGTATTCTCGTTCGCTTCTCAGGGTCACCAACCCGGCAGAGCAGCCTGAAGTGGTGGCGGACTTTCTTGAGTTCGCTGTTACCAGCGCTGAGCCCAACTTCTTCGATGAAATCGATATCCTTTCGAACCCGTACGCCATGATCGCCGACCCTGCGAACGAACGATTTCTCGTCACCGACGGTGCCACCGGATTTGTGCTGGCTGCGGGCATCGACGGCAACATCGAAGTGTTCTCGACTGTCGATGGTCACGAGGTACTCACCGGGATCGCGTTCGGTCCAGGCGCCGTTCATTACGTGACGTCGTTCAGCCAACTCCCGCATGAAACTGGGGACGGTGCGGTACTCCGACTCGCCACCGATGGCGACTTCGCCGTGGTAGCCGACGGCCTGACAACGCCAATCGACCTGGCATTCGACTCGGCGGGGCGCATGTATGTGCTCGAATTCATCGACGGCACGACGACAGACCATCCGTACATTGGCAAGGTCGGCCGGTTGTTACGCCTCGAACGTGACGGTGATCGTTGGATCGCACCCGTGGTGCTTGTCGAGAGGCTGCCGTTTCCCACCGCGTTACTCATCCATCAAAACAGCGTCTACATCTCAGTCAACGGAGCGTTCAGCGGCCCAGGCACCGGCCTAGTACTGCGCTTCGACGACCTGTTGTCACAACCGTCAAACGACCCACCAATCAGATTTGTCGACCCCTCTTCATGATGCGTCTGGTCCGGCTTGAGTGATCGTTTGTTCGAGCATCGCTGTCCGTCTCTACACTGGCCGACCACCGCGGGCGATGGAGGCTTATGACCAGAGACACAGGCAGATGGCGGCTTCTCGCAGCGGCGGGTTCTGGCGGTTTGGCCAAATTGTACGGGTTCGGTTCTTGGGGCCACGGCTTGTCTTGGGGCCGAGTATGAACCGGTGGATCGGTGTTGCGGTGTTTGCGCTCGCTGTGGCGGCGTGTACAGGATCTGGTGTCGAGCCGACGGCTGACGTTCAGATAGATGTGATCCTTACCGGTCTCGAGAATCCACGCGGTGTCGCGTTCGATGCGCAGGGCGGCATGCTGGTTGCTGAAGCTGGCACTGGCAGCGAGCCGGTTGACGTCACGTTACAGACCGGCAAGCTCATCAGATACGTCGACAGAAACGGCGACGGCGACTTTACGGATGCCGGTGAAGCCGAGCCATGGTTCGAACATTTGCCGAGCTACAACGCCATCTTCCTCTACTCGACTGGTCGTGACGAGGTGTCTGGCCCGAGCGACGTGGCAACACACAGCGACGGCCGGGCGTTCCTCACCATCGACGGAGGGTTCGAGGCCTTCTCGCTGGCTGAGATCAGCGCCGAGGGTTCGATGGGGCGCAACCTGACAGGCCGCAGCAACATGACCGGCATCGGCCTCTCGCCGGACGAGCTCAGCATCTTCGTGACTGAGAGCACCCTCAACCAGCTCATCGAGGTGAGACTTGCAGACGCCGACAGGCGCGAGATCATCGTGTTTGGGGATCTCGCCAGCGGCCAGCAGTCGGTACCGGCCGGTCTTGCGGTCGACCCTCGCAATGGCGAGGTCCTGGTTGCACTCTTCTCCGGCGCCGCCGAGGCTGGCGACGGGACCTTTATTCCGTTTGTGGAGGGTGACGCCAAGGTTGTGCGGGTCGATCCTGTCACCGGACGAGTCTCGGATGAGATCACGGGTCTCACCACGGTCGTGGATGTCGCCATCGATGCTGCCGGCAATGTTTTCGTGGTCGAGTTGGCGTCCGAGTCCGCCGAGCTGTTTGTCGGGACCGTTGACTTGTTTGACCCGAACGCCGAACCGTGGGCCGGCGGGTACCTGAGGTTTAGCGGCAAGGTGACTATGTATCCGTCCGACGGCGGGTCCCCGCGGGTCCTGGCCGATGGCCTTGATGCCCCGACAAACATCACCGTGACCACTGATGGCGCCTTGTACGTTTCCACCGGGCAGGGCACTCCGGGTAGGCCGATTCTTGGCCCCGACGGGTCCACGGTGATCACTGGACAGGTCATCCGCATCACCGGCTACTGAGTTCCGCAGGGACCTGAGATCTCGTCTGGTTCCGAGCGCAGGTGTCTGCGGCTGGTTTGAGACGCAAGACACTCTGCCCACTACCGCAAAAATAGTTCTTTACGATCAATAAAACACGGCGTATCATGAAACCACCGAGGGTGGTCTTGGAAGGAGCAGGTTTTGAAGCGTTTCATGCAAATATTGGTGGTCCTGTCGTTGTTGATCGCCAGCATTGGGTCCGGTTCTGTGGGAGCTTCGGGAGGAAACAACGTCCGACCCGAAGGCCAGAACGCTCCTGAAGCTCGTTCAGAACATCAAAGGATCATTGATTTTTGGACCGTTGATAAGGTCAGACAAGCAGTTCCGCGCGACTTTGTATTCGACCGGGCATCGGGCCGCTTCATCCCGGCGGCGCGCGGGGGAAACCCTGGTAAGCCCGGTGGCGGTGGCGGAGGCGGCGGTGGAGGCGGAGACGACGGTGACACCACGGTCACGGGCGCACCTTGGCTTGGCGGCGGAGCCGTCGTCGAGTCAACCGGAAAGGTTCTGTTCTCCCTCGGCACTGATGATGGTGGTGGTGACCGGTACTGGGTCTGCTCGGCCAGCGTCGTGATTGACGGGACTGACGACCGGTCGATCGCTGTAACTGCCGCGCACTGTGTGTATGAAAACAACGCGGGCAATGTTGAGTGGGCGAAGAACTGGATGTACGTTCCAAACTATGAGGCGGCCGTTAGCGATAGCAATCTAAAAATCGGAGAAGGATCGGCAATCGGAGAAGGATCGTTCTGTGGTGCCGCAGACTCCGGCACTTGCTGGACGGCGATCGCACTGGTTCTGCACGACGGATTCGCCGAAGCCGGAGGATTTAACGGCACCGCGATTCAATATGACTTCGCGTTCGCTGTTCTTGACGGCGCCCTCGACGGAGACCACGGAGCGCAGGGAATCAATTTCGGAGCCGTGTCAAAGGGTACGTTCGCATACGACTTCGGATACCCCCATAGGGAGTCAAATGGCGATCTGATTCTTGACCCGACGTATTGCGCGGGGAAGACAAACTTTGACAACCGGTTCTTT